>JAWOHU010000088.1:0-5011 GCA_046485025.1 Cloacimonadaceae bacterium (SeqCode)
CAGAGGAGTTGCAAGGCGGTGTTCCACAAACGGAACTGGATTGCGTAGATCCTTTGGCAGTAGAAAAAACCGTAACAAATAGGAGTAAGAAATGTCCGTTGTTTCCATGAAACAGCTCTTGGAAGCCGGTGTCCACTTCGGGCATCAGACTTTCAAATGGAATCCCAAGATGAAGAAATACATCTTTATCAAGAGAAACGGGATTCACATCATAGACCTGAAGCAGACCGTTGACGCCATCAACGAAGCTTATCAGTTTTTGAAGGAAGTTGCCGCACGGAGTGAATACATTCTCTTTGTGGGAACCAAGAAACAGGCACAGAGCGGCATTAAAGAAGCCGCTGAAAAAGCCGGTGTCTTTTATGTGAACAACCGTTGGTACGGAGGTATGCTGACGAATATGCAGACCATTCGTCAAAGTATTGAAAAAATGAAATACTATGAAGAAATCGTAGCCGACGGAACCATCAGCAGTTACACCAAACTGGAACAGCTGCGCATGAAGCACAAGCACGACAAGATAGAATCCGCCCTGGGCGGAATCCGTGATATGGATGCTTTGCCCGGCGCTGTCTTCATCGTGGATACAGACCATGAAGCCATATCCGTGCACGAAGCCAGAGTTCTGAAAATACCCGTCATCGGCATGGTGGATACAAACAGCGATCCCGACCTGGTGGATTATGTCATCCCTTCCAATGATGACGCCACCCGTGCCGTTGCATTGATTTCAGATATTATGGCAAATGCAGTCATCGAAGGCAAAGGTATTTCCACAGAAGGCGCAGATGTTGCCAAAGCTGCAGCGGTTGACGATGAAGCCGATAAAAACATCGACCTGGAAGCCGAACTGGCTGCTGCTCCAATCGATGCATCCATAATTGAAGAAAAAGAACATATCAGCGCAGAGCACGCCGTTGCAGAACCTGAAGCCAAAGAGGAAGTCAAGGCAGAAGTAAAAGAACCTGAAACAGAAGCTGCTCCCAAGAAACCACGTGCCAAAAAACCCAAAGCTGAAGAAGAAGCAGAAGTAAATTAACTCACATTGTCGCCGGAGATAATTCTCCCGGTGACCTCAAACCAGTTTATAACAGGAGAATAAAATGTCACAGATAACATCAGCATTAGTAAAAGAATTACGCGAGCGCACCGGCGTGGGCATGATGGATTGCAAAAAAGCCCTCGAGGCGGTCAACGGCGATATGGATGCCGCCATCAAATATCTGAGAGAGAAAGGCATCACCAAAGCCGAAGCCAAAGCCGCCAGAGAGACCCGCGAAGGCGTCGTGTATTCATATATTCATTCCAATAACAAAATCGGGGTTCTGGTCGAAGTCAATTGCGAGACTGATTTCGTCGCCAAGACCGATGATTTTATCCAGCTCTGCAAGGACGTTTCAATGCAGATTGCAGCTACAAACCCTTTGGCCATCACGCCTGAGGAAATTGACCCTGCCATCATTGAGCGCGAGAAAGAGATTGCCACGAACAAGGCTGTCAATGACAAGAAACCTGAGAATATCATTCCCAGGATCGTGGAAGGCCACATCGCCAAGTACTGCAAAGACCACGCACTGCTGGAGCAGGAATTCATCAAAGACCCGTCCCGCACCGTCAAATCAGTTATCACTGACGTCGTTGCCAAGATGGGTGAGAATATCAAAATCAACCGTTTCGCCAGATTCGCCATCGGCGACTAAAGAACAGCGGAGCTAATTATGGTGGTCTATCAGCCGGAAAAAATGCACCGGGTCATGCTCAAGCTCAGCGGCGAAATGCTTGCCGGAGAGAAGGGTTATGGCTTTGACGACGAAGTCATAGACAGACTCACAGACGATATCATCGACCTCAGGAAAATGGGTTACAGCCTGGCAGTAGTGCTGGGCGGCGGCAATATTTTCCGGGGCGGAAGCTGGAAAAATCAGTCTCTGAACCGTGTCGTGCTTGATAACATCGGCATGCTTGCCACCATTCAAAACGCTCTGTATCTGGCAGAAATCCTGAACAAAAAGAATTATCAGGCAGAGGTATTTTCTGCCCAGCAGATGGACAAAATTGCCAAGTTTTACACTCCGGACAGAGCCAGAAATGCTCTTTCCGAGGGCAAAATCTGTTTCCTCTGCGGCGGAACCGGAAACCCGTATTTCACTACTGACACTGCTGCCGTGCTGAGAGCAATCGAGCTGGGGCTCGATGTCGTGCTCAAAGGCACCAAGGTGGACGGTCTTTACAGTGACGATCCGAAAAAGAATCCCAAAGCGGAATTCATACACTCCGCCACCTTTGCCCAGTGCATTGAAAAAAAGCTGGGAGTGATGGATATGACGGCGTTTTCACTGGCTCAGGAATACCAGATGCCGATCAAGATATTCAACGTCACGCTGCGGGGCAGAATTAAAAAAGCTGCCCTGAGCACTGACGTTGGCACATTCATTCATGCTTAGAAGAAGCAAAAAAAAGAGGACTTAAATGGAAAACATAAAACAGCAAGTCAGCGAAAAGATGCAGAAGACCCTGGATTCGCTGCTGCACCAATTTTCCAAAATCAGGACAGGCAGAGCCAGCGCTTCCATTCTGGACGACGTAAAGATAAACTATTACGGTCAGCCCACACCCGTGAAGCAGCTCTGCAATATTTCCATCCCGGAAGCCAGACTCATCGTAGTCCAGCCCTGGGATAAGACCACCCTGGCAGATATCGAGAAAGCCATTTTGGCAGCCAATCTCGGCATTACGCCAGAAAATGACGGCAACGTAATCAGGATGCCGTTCCAGCCTTTAACAGAAGAAAAGAGAAAAGACATTGTCAAGACTTTGAAAAAGATGACTGAAGACGCTTGTGTGTCTATCAGAAACATCCGCCGCGATTCCAATGAGGATGTGAAGAAAGCCAAGAAAGACAGTGATATCAGTGAAGACGACGAAAAGAAACTGCTCAAGGATGTCCAGGATGTGACTGACGAGTGGATCAAGAAAGTCGATGAAGCTGAAAAGGTCAAAGAAAAAGAAATCCTCGAGATTTGATTTATAATCTTGCCCTATAGTCGTTATCGCATCAAATAAAGCTTTACAAAGCAAGCGCTGACGGCTTTTTTGTTTTTTAGAGTAAAGAGTATAGTGTGTCAGGCTGAGCTTAGTCGAAGCCTTAGACACATCTGCGTGTTCTATCCTTCGACTGGGCTCAGGATGACACGCAGTTTGGATGACACGCTTGCTAATGAAACTGACGTTTTTATAAATAGCTCATAGATAGGAGGCTTTATGCTGCAAGGTTCTTTTGTCGCACTCGTTACTCCCTTCAAGAATGGCGAGGTGGATTACACGGCTCTGGAAAAACTGATTAATTGGCATCTGGAACAGGGAACAGACGGTTTTGTCCTGTTGGGGACAACAGCAGAGACTGCCGGACTGGCTTCAGATGAAAAGGATGCCCTGCTTCGCTTTGCCATCCAGCGCATCAATCACAAGGTTCCAATCGTAATCGGAACAGGAACTAACAATCTTGCCCAAACCATCGCCATGACGCATAAGGCAAAGGAATTGGGTGCTGACTATGCGCTGGTCATAACACCCTACTACATCAAACCCACCCAGAACGGTTTGTATGAATATTTCAAAACTGTATCAGGCAAAACTGACCTGCCTATCATTATGTATAACGTCCCAGGCAGAACAGGCGTGAATATGACTTCAGCCACTACAATCAGAATTGCCAAAGAGTGCAAAAACATTATCGGCGTCAAAGAAGCCAGTGGCAACATCGTGCAGGCAAGCGAAATCATTCGTGACGCGCCGGAAGGTTTTGTCCTGGTCAGCGGCGAGGATGCCGTAAATATGCCTCTAATGGCTTGCGGTGGCAAGGGAATTATCTCAGTGACGGCAAACGTGGCGCCCAAACTGATGCACGAGCACATTCAGACCTGCCTCAAAGGTGATTTTACCACTGCCAGGCAGCAGCACCTGGAACTGATAAAACTCAACGCCGTTATGTTCATAGAAACCAATCCCATTCCCGCCAAGGAAGCTTTGCATATGATGGGCTTTATCGAAAACGAGTTCCGTTTGCCGATGTGTCCTTTGCAGGAAAGCAGCAGAGCAGTTCTGAAAGCGGCTTTGAAAGAGTACAAGCTGATCTGATTCCCGCTGATTTAATAATAAATCATAATAATATAGATATAGAATCCGCCTTGCATCCTGCCTTGGGACCATGCCGGATGGCTTGCCGGATGGATACTTTTGAGGAGAAATAATAATGATTGCACAAACTGAGACACTGAATAGGAACTACAAACTAATCAAGCAGAAAAAAGTCACTGAAATCAATTCGGAAGTTTTTGTTTATGAACACATCAAGACAGGTGCAAGGCTGTTGTATATCAAAAATGATGATGTCAATAAAGTCTTTTCCATCAGCTTCAAAACCCCGCCGGAAGACAGCACCGGCTGTCCTCACATTCTGGAGCATTCAGTTCTGAACGGCTCCAAGAATTTTCCTGCCAAGAATACTTTCACCGAGCTGATGAAAGGCAGTATGAAGACTTTTCTGAATGCGTTCACCTCTTCTGATAAAACTTCCTACCCGATTGCCAGCACTAATGATCAGGATTTCTATAACCTGATGAACGTCTATTTGGACGCAGCGCTCTATCCCAATATTTACAACAGCCCGGATGTCCTGAAACAGGAAGGCTGGCATCACGAACTGTTTGACAAGGAAGCTGAAATCGTCTATCGGGGCGTGGTTTACAATGAAATGAAGGGCGCATTTTCCACTCCTGAAACCATACTTTACCGCAAAAATGAGCAGACCCAGTTTCCTGATACGCCCTACGGATTCGAATCAGGCGGAGACCCTGAAGTCATTCCTGAACTGACCTGGGAAAGATTCAAAGCTTTTCATACAAAGAATTATCACCCTTCCAACAGCTACATTTTCCTCTATGGCAATCTTGATATTGACAAAGCTCTGTCTTTCATCGATGAAAAATATCTGGCCGCTTTTGAAAAATCC
>JAWOHU010000164.1:0-3188 GCA_046485025.1 Cloacimonadaceae bacterium (SeqCode)
TGATTTGGCAAAAGCAGCCTCCCTGGCAGTGGAATTTGTACATGCCGGTAAAGGGCACGTTATTCTCAAGGGCAAGACTGATACTGCTGTTCTGCTTAAAGCTGTTCTGGATAAAGAGAAGGGGCTGCGGGTCAGTGAAGTCATATCAGATGTCTTTGCCTACGAGCACCCTGACGGCGTTAAATTTATGACAGACGGCGGCATCAACATTCTGCCCGAACTGAAAGAAAAAGTGGCAATTATTAAGAATGCTGTCCCCGTGGCTCATGCTTTCGGCATTCCCAATCCCAAAGTTGCTTTGCTTTCAGCAGTAGAGGCAGTGAATCCCAAAATGCCCTCCACTGTGGATGCAGCACTGATTTCTATGATGAACACCAGAGGTCAGATTACCGGCTGTCAGATTGAAGGCCCACTGGCCTTTGATAATGCTGTGGATGAAGAAGCAGCCAGGATCAAGGGCATCGTCTCTCCGGTTGCCGGCAAAGCAGATATTCTCATTATGCCCAATATCGAAGCCGGTAATATCTTTGGCAAGCTGCTTGTCTATTATTGTCATTATCGCATTGCGCATGTGGTCATGGGCACCAAGGTCCCCATCCTGATTCCCTCCAGAGCGGATGAAGGTGAGACCAAAATGCTGTGCATTGCGATGGCTCTGCTCTGCATGTAAAAACTATGTCTCTCAAAATTATCTGTCTTGGCAAAACCAGAGAAAGCTGGATTCAGCAAGGCATTGAGGAATATCACAAAAGACTGAATCCGCACTGGAAAATCGACTGGTTGGAACTCAAAGACACGTCTCTGAAAACGGCAGGCAGCATTTCCAAAGTCAAGCAACTGGAAGCTCAGACTCTCCTGAAAGCAATCTCTGAAAGGGATTATCTGATCGCTCTGGATGAAAAAGGCAGAGCCACCGACTCTGTCAGCTTTGCCAAAGAACTGAGTAATTTGATCAATGACAGAGATGTCGTGTTTGTCATCGGCGGAGTTTATGGGCTGGATAAAGCTCTGCTGGACAAGGCAGACCGGGTTCTCAGCTGTTCCGGATTCACCTTTCCGCATCAACTCATCAGAGTAATCCTGATGGAGCAACTATACCGTGCCTGGACCATCAGTAGCGGCAAAACCTATCACTATTAAGAGAGGTGACAACATGAACGCACCCTTTTCACCAGAAGCGATGTCAGCAGTGCAGCAGTCTTTGCTGATAATGGTTCAGGGCATGGCAGGCATCTTTGTTTTCATGGCTGTTTTTTATGGTCTGATCAGTCTGCTGAACAAGATTTTCACGCACAAAACAACTGAGGAAAAATGAAACGTTTTCTAATCATAATATCCCTTCTGCTGATAGTGTCAGGTCTGTTTGCTGCTACTAAAATTACGCAACTGAGTCCCAATCAGTATAAAGTAGAGTGGGAAATTCCCGCTTGGGAAATGGGCTCACAGGGCGAATTCACGACTCTGAAAACATCTGATTTCGGCGTTCCTGCTGAGTCTGGAATGCCCTTGCTGCCTTTTGACGAATGCAAAATTGCCATTCCTCAGGACGGTTCAATTCAGATCAGCAACATCAGCACAAAATCTGTAAACATTAGGCTGGAAAAGCGTCTGCAGCCCGTTCCCACCATTACAGGAAACAGCGAAACAGATGCTTATACTTATCTGATTGACGAAAACCTTTATGCTCAAACTGGAAGAGAGCCTCTGACCGTCCTGTCTCAGCAGCATTTCCGCAGCTTAAGTTTTGTCCCTGTCCGCATCAATCCTTTCATCTATGACGGACAATACAATCTGCAGATTATCAGCGGTCTTCAGTTCATTATAACAATAGAAGGCAATCTCAATCTGAGAAACTCCGAACCTGTGGATGAACTGACAGAACTGGCTGCCCGTCAGACAATCAATCCCGCTCAGGCACTCAATTGGCGAGCTTCTGAAAGGCAGCAGGTCAACTATGCTGATTTTACTAAATCGGATTTCTGGGTCAGGATTGACACTGACAAAGATGGTATGTTTAAGCTCACTCCTGCCCAGCTGAACATGCTGCCCGTCAACGATATAGACCCCCGCTCATTCAGAATGTTCACCACCGGCGGAGAAGTCCATTCCACTTTGGTCAGCTACAACGGACCCGCCTTCAGAGAAGTCCCCATCTATGTTCAGGGAGAATCTGACGGCGTCTTCAACGCCTCTGATTATATCCTCTTTTTTGGCAGAGACAGAGACGGACACGAGATGAATCAAAGCATCGGCGGCAACCTCTACACCAATCCCTATTCCCAAAATGTTTCCTACTGGCTGACCTTTGGCGGCTCTTTTGAAGGCACTCCCAGGCGCATTGTCATGGAACCCTTGGAAACAACCTGGGATGAGACTGCCGTCACAACTCCTGCAATAGAGCGCATCGAGACTGAAAACTATCAGAGAATTCCCGTCGGCTTTGAATGGTTTATGGGTAGATTTTTTGGCAATTCGACTGCTGAATACAGCTACCAGATTGAGCTGGAAGACCTTGACACCACACAGCAGCAGACTCTTTCCCTGCTTCTGAAACAGGAATACATCAGAACCGGCTCTGACATTGAGCACAAGGTCAGGTTAAAAGTCAACGGCGTTCAGCTTCTGAATTTGGGCGGCACTGTTCAGGAATGGGCCTGGGTGGGCTTGTCTCCCATCACGATTACTCATACGGGACAGTATTTCGCGCCGGGCAACAACGATCTCCTGATCAATGTTATCCGCTACAGAGCAGACAATCTCTTTCTGGATTACTATCAGGTGGCTTATCAGAAGAAGCTGATCAAACGCAGCAAGCAGTTTGCAGTCTCGATTCCCAACACCTTTTCCAATCAGAAAGTCCGTTATGACTTTACCGGCAGCAGTTCCGGAATCCGCATTTTCAAAACTCTGGCAGGCACTGATGCCTACGATGTGTCAGAGCTTTCTCCTTCTGCAGTTTCCGGCGGTTTCAATTTTATCGGCAGAGGCACTCCCTCAGTCAAGTATTATGCAGTGCAGGATGCAGACTTATATACGCCTGCTTCAATCCAAAGCGTGCAGCCCGTCAACCTGGCAGTTTCCAATCAGTCTTTGGACAACATCATCATCACGCCTTCAGAGTATCTGCAGCAGGCAAACAGCCTGGCAGCCTTCTACAACCAGAATTTCAACAAACGCAGCAAAGTAGT
>JAWOHU010000178.1:0-6176 GCA_046485025.1 Cloacimonadaceae bacterium (SeqCode)
TGACCAGGCACAAGGCATCATGATGCTGGTGGAATTGACAACACCGTTTTTAAGTGCACTTATGGTGGCCACATTTTCTGAATGTGCCATTCCGATATCATCTGCATAAATTCTATCATCAAAGCGGCTCAGAAACAAGCTCTGGGTCTGGGTGAAGCCATTGGCAAAGCCCTTACAGAAAGTGCTCCTCACAAGGAAAACTCGCTGCTGGCTTGCGCTTATGACAAAGGAATACCTGTCACGGTGCACGTTGCCATCGGCACTGATATTATTCATCAGCATGCTTCAGCCGACGGCGCAGCCATAGGGGAGACCAGTCTCAGGGACTTCAGGATTTTCTGTCATAACCTGATAGCACTCAATGAGGGAGGGGTTTTTCTCAATTTCGGCTCCAGTGTGATCATACCGGAAGTCTTTCTGAAAGCGGTTTCTGTGGTCAGGAACCTGGGCTATCCGCTGCAGAATTTCACTACTGCAGTGTTTGATATGAATCTGCAATACAGACCGCTGACCAATGTTGTTCAAAGACCCGTTCTGCCTGAAGGCAAAGGGTTTTACTTTATCGGGCATCACGAAATTATGCTGCCGCTGTTTCTGTTAACCTTGTCTGAAATGATACAATGAGCGGAATTTTGAACAGAGTGATTGGGCTGATAGCTCTGCTGCTTTTATTAGGCAGTCTGAATGCAGTCGAATATGATAAAAATCCCTATCGGGCGATGTTGTATTCGGCAGCTTTGCCAGGCGGGGGTCAGATTTATAACCAGGCATATGTCAAAGCTGCTGTGGTTGCAGGTTTGCAGGCTTATCTGATTGGCACGGCGCTGCATCACAATGAAAGAAAAGATCATTATCAGGAGCTCATGAACAACAGCGTGATAGGTGAACAGGACTATCTGATTTTTAAGCAACAGAGAGACGGTTACCGTGACGACCTGCGCAGTGATTACTGGTGGATGGGAACGGTTTTGGTGCTGTCAGTGGCGGATGCTTTTGTGGATGCGCATCTGTATAACTTTAATCAGGAAAAAGATAAAATCAAAATCAGGTTTGAAGATAAGATGCTGCAGGTAAGTTATCATTTTTAGCAGCTTCTGAATTTGAAAAAAGGATTGCATAATGTCATATTATAAATACTCGCCGGATTTTTCCTATCAGGATTTTCTGAATCAAAAGAAGTATATCATAACTGATGGGGAAAAAGTAACTCACGCTGTAATAGAAGTCTCGAAGCAGATTCTGGATTTAATTGCAGATGAGGAAAGCCTGAAACTAAATGGAGTTACGATTCTGGATTCTCATCCGGGAATGCCTTCTGATACTGATTCTCCCCAAGTAATTTTGGCTTTTTCAGTGGAAGAACTAACCAACAAGATTAATGAATTGCCTGCCAAATTCAGATGGGGACTGGGCGATTGCATTGCCAGATTAATGGATATGAATGAAAGTTTCAGTAGTCTGATAAAACAAACCGATACTCCTGAGCAGACTTTGGCATACTCACATTTTGAAAAAGCCAGAGAAGCTTTTAATGTCAGGGATTGCAAAAAAGCAATGAATGAAGCCGAAAAAGCCATCTATGGGAATCGAACTTCTTCCGGCTTTCAGTCAGAATGGCGCTTCTATCTGCTGTTAGGCATCCTCCATCTTGGCTTTTATGGATGCAGTACTGAAATATTAGATCTGGAAAAAGCTGAAGAAGAATTCCTGCATGCAGCCATGTTTTCTCAATCCGAATTTCGTACTGATTCGGCAATCGCATTTATGGCAGCAGGCTGGGCTGCCTATTGTCAAGGTAAGATTGATGAAGCGATCAAACACAACAAAGAAGCTCTGGAACGGAATTCCAAACTGTTTGAAGCTCATTATCTGATGTCAAAATACCAGTTGGCTTCAGGCAAATCTGCAGAAGGATTTGAGCATCTAACCAAAGCTATTCAAGCTGATGCTTTTTATGCTTTGAAAGCTGCCGGTGATGATGATTTTAAAGAGCAACAAATTGAATATAAGAATTTTCTCATCAGTCTTAAACATACTCAGTACGAAAAATTTCAAAACAGAATCAATGAAGAATTGAAACAGGTAAAATCTCAGGTCATTCCTCCTGAACTACAGGCTATCATGGATAAGTTCAATGCAGACACACCTCTTATGCAACTCAGCAAAACTATTGCAGAATGGAATGTATTCAAGGTCACGCCTGTGTTTGTCTCAAAGCTGATTGAGAATCTTAAGATTGAACATGAAGCAGTCGTTCAGGTCATAGAGCCATATCACGAGAAAGTTATTATCAGAAAAAAGAGCTTGTTTCGCAAAGAAGAATCTAAGATTGTCACCAAGACCAAAGTCATTGAAAGAAAGAAAAAAATCAGATATACTATCAAAATCTTCCGGGATGCTTTTATGTTTTTCACGGGAAAAATCCTGGTTGATTTTGACATGGTCGAGGTGCCGGGCAACAAATTTGAAATGGGCGATACAGCCGGCTTTGGCAGAAGCGATGAAAGACCAATCCAGAAAGTCGAATTGAACTCCTTTCTGGTTTGCCGGACACCTGTTACGCAAAAGCTCTGGAATCTGGTCATGGATGACAATCCCTCTAATTTTCAAGGATTCGAGCTTCCTGTTGAACACATAAGCTGGTATGATGCCATCGAGTTTTGCAACAGACTCAGCCTTATGGCTGATTTTATGCCATGTTACATTATTGATCAGGACAAAACTGACCCCACTAATCACAACAAGAATGACGGCAAAAAGTGGCTGGTCCAATGCAATCCTGAAGCAGATGGCTATCGTCTGTTAACAGAGGCGGAATGGGAGTTTGCAGCCAGAGGCGGAAGCAACAGCAATTATTACAATTATGCCGGCAGCGAACAGGTGGGAAATGTCGCCTGGATTAAAGACAATTCAGGGTTTAAGACTCATCCCGTCGGTCAGAAAAAACCCAATGAAATAGGGCTGTATGATATGAGTGGAAATATCTGGGAATGGTGCTGGGACTGGTATGACAATTATTCTGAAACAGAACTTGTCAATCCCTGCGGTGCCGAAAACGGTCAATATAAAATCATCCGCGGCGGTTCCTGGGCAGATAATAAAAACTATCAACGTGTGGCAAGTAGAGGTAAGGAAAATCCCTCAGGCAAATACTCCAGCATCGGTTTGAGAATAGCCAGGAACATAGTTTAGAAAGATCCCTGATTCAGGTTTATTCGAATATTCTATCTTCAATCTGAAGCTTTGTGATATAGATGATTTCGCAAGCGCCGCCCCAGGTGTCTTCTCTTTTCAGACTTGTCTTCCAGTGACTGGTACCCTTGTTTTTACTGCTGGCGATCACATCAACCAGGTAACCGTCAATTCTAACAAATTCCTTTTTACGTACTTTCTTTAAGGCTCTGCGGATATTGTCAGTAGAGGGAATCAGATGGTTGTTAGATATGTGGTTTTGGATGTAGTTCATATCAACTGCAGCGCCGGGTCTGAGGTTGAAAAAGCAGAATCTGAATGTCTGGCTGAACTTTAACTGAGGCAGCATTTCAGGAACTTTGCCCCAGATCAGAGCATAGTCAAAAGGCGAGAGCCGGCTCATAAAACCCCGTCTGTATCTGCGTTTGCTGACCAGCATTCCTGTTACTGAGTATTTTGCCCTGGGAGTTAAAAAGAATCTTGTGTTGCCTAATTGTATCGGAGCAATCGTAATGAGAGAATCAGCAGACTGCCAGGGTTCATTATCTGCATTTGCCAGGCTTCTGTCTGACCTGAGAAAAACCGGCTCTGTCACTGCGCTGTGTATTAAATAACCCACCAGCAGAAGCACTGCCAGACCGATTATCAGGAGAAACTTATTCTGCATAAACTATTCTTCTGAGATTTTTACTCGCCGATTATTTTGACCAGAACTCGTTTGCGCCGTTTGCCGTCAAATTCGCCATAGAAGATTTGTTCCCAAGTGCCAAAATCAAGCTTGCCGTTGGTGACTGACACAACAGTTTCCCTGCCCATAATCTGTCTTTTCAGATGAGCATCGGCATTATCCTCAAATCCGTTGTGAGCGTATTGGGAGTGGGGCAACTCAGGCGCCAGTTTTTCCAGCCACTTCTCAAAATCCTGATGCAGACCGCTTTCGTTATCGTTGATGAACACGCTTGATGTTATGTGCATTGAATTAATCAGGCACAAACCTTCTCTGATACTGCTTTCCCGCAGGCAATCTTCAACCTGATGAGTAATGTTGATAAACTCCCTTCGCCGGGAAGTTTCAAACCACAATTCCTTGCGATAACTCTTCATTATTAGCTCCTACTTTATGTAGCATAACAAATCTAAAGATGTCTTCAAAATTATGTCTGCTCCGCTTAAGACTAATTCTTCCTCTCCACGAAAGCCCCAGGCTGCTCCAATGGCAACCATTCCTGAATTTTTTGCTGTGAACATATCGATATCGGAATCTCCGACAAAGCCAATTTCCTCGGGTCTCAGATTCCAGTCTGATGCAATTTCCAGAGCCAGGGTCGGATCCGGCTTGACGGGATAATTAATTCTCTGACCTATCACATGAGAAAACACTGCCGGTTTGTTCTGTCCCTGCCAGTCAGGAAAGTAAAAGTCAACGATTTTGAAGGCAAATTCCTCCGGTTTATTGGAAAGAACAGCGAGCTTAAAACCCTTTTGCAGAAGTGTCTCAATCAAGTCCGCTATACCATCATACAGTCTGGTTTTATAATGCCAGTTCTGATGATAATAAAAGCGGAACCTGTCTACAAATGTTATGATATCTTGCTCAGATTGCATATCAGCCGGCAGCAGCTTTTGGGCTATGTTATCAGCTCCGCCGCCCACAATCCAGCGGAACTCATCCACTGGAAGAGCTGGCAGACCCAGTTCTGCCAGAGCGCTATTTTCTGCGTTTGCTATATCTTCCAGAGTGTATAACAGAGTTCCGTCCAGGTCAAAAATCAGACCTTTAAGATTAGGCATTTTCAGCTTCGGGTAATTTGTTCTTCATCTCAACAGCAAGTGGCAAGGGATTGTATTCTTCATTAGCCAGCTTGACATGAGGGAAGGGAATTTCTATGTCTTCTTCGTCAAAACTCTGCTTTACCTTTATCAATAAGGCATTCTTCAGGGCAACATAATTCTCGTTCAAAGCCCAGACGCCGAACAATATACTTATTCCCGAATCTGCAAATTCTGCTAACTGGACGACCGGCTCTGGTTCTTTTTGTGCCAGCGGTTCATTAGCAGCAACATCTTTCAGTATTTCAATTACCTTGTTCAAATTGTCCTTGTAGGCTACTGATAACATAAGATTAACTCTTCTGGAGTCAAATCTGGTCAGGTTTGTTATCTGGTTTTTTATCATATTTTCATTGGGAATCCTGACATATCTGTAATCAAATGTCCTTACCTTGATTGACAGCAAGTCAATTGATAAGACAACTCCCACGGTGTCACCAACTTGAACTATATCCCCCACTACAAAGGGTTTCTCTGATATTAAAAATATGCCGCTGATAATATTGGAAAAGCTTGTCTGAGAAGCAAAACCAATTGCCACACCCAGCACTCCTGCTGCTCCCAAAAAAGCTGATAGCTTGAATCCGAATTCATTTAAAATCATGACTATCAGAATCAGCCAGCCCAGATATGAGACAGCTCGCTTGATCAGCATTTCAGACTGGGCTGAAAGCTTGTCTTGGATTACTTTTCCCGTCATTCGCCTGAAAAACCTGACCAAAGGGATACCTATGACCAGCATCAACACAATCCTGATCACCAGCGAAATCCGCTCCGGGGTGATAAAACTGCTCAACAGCGCTTGAAAGTCCACTAAAGTCGATGTCATTTTATTCCTCCTGCTTGGCTCTTGCTTGAAATTTAGTAACTAGTCAAAAAATCAGTATTTACATATTCTATGGATAAGACTGTTTATGCTGTGCAGATTTTTATAACCGGCTTGGAAAAGACAATCCAGCTTAGCCAGACTGTCTTTCCCGTCGGAAATTCCTATCAGCAGTTTATCAGCCAGGTTGAACAACTGCCGGCTTTCAATTGTTTCTCTTACTTGCTTGATTACTTTTTGAGAATGACTGATCCTCATTTACGCAAATCTGAATAATATGCCTGTATGGACAAGATCAGATGCTCCAGAGTCTGTTTCAGATTATCAA
>JAWOHU010000028.1:0-8026 GCA_046485025.1 Cloacimonadaceae bacterium (SeqCode)
GCCGAGTCTCATTTCAGGTCTGTAAAACGTCTCCTCTTCTGCCGGTTCAGCCAGCCGCCAGTTCTGCTGTTCAAGCTCATCATAGTTAAGTTCTGTGATTTCCGGCAGATCTGTTTCTGTATGAAGCGAATCCTGCGCAGACAGAGCAATGGGATTGAACAATAACAATGTCACAAAAACAATAATATAAATCATTACAAATCCTGTCTGCAGTTATACCTCGAAGGGGCTGATTTTGCTTTTTCTTCATTACTGGGGTTGACACCCCAGCCTATGATCTGTCACCCCTACGGAGCTAATCCACTTTTCCACTCATTAATCATTTCGTGTGTTCCGGTCAGAAAAACCGCATGAATGCGGAACTACAAACTCCGGCGCAGCTTTCCACTGTTTCACTTTTCCACTGTTCCACTGTTTCACTGTTTCACTACTTCACTTTTCCACTATTCCACTGTTCCACAAATTTAGGGAAACATAGCTGTGATGCCGACAGAGTGTGTCCAGGAGAGTTCAGGATGGGTTTGCAGGGCATAGGCAAGCTGCAGCCATTTGATATTGAAGACAGCGCCCAGTCCAAAACGTCCGGGCTCGCTTTGCCAGGAGGCAATGCCACGCAGATTGGGATTGAGTTGCAGGCGGCAGCCAACCCTGAGATCGGCAATCTCATGCTCTGAAATATGCAGTCCCAGACCCAGCAGGAGGGTTGGTTCTAACTGCTGTCCAAGGTTCAGGCTGAATTCACCTGCTGAAAAGGAATTGTCTTTATTGAAAGGTAAATTGTGTTCGGAGCCGAGGTCAACTGTGAGGGTCTGGATTTTGTAGCGCAGACCTGCTGTCAGCCTGTCATCTTTATCACTGCCATAGCCGGGAATGTCGTCATAGAGCAGTTTGTAGCCCACTCCTACTCTCAAATTCGGCTGGCTGTAGCGAATGCCGAATCGCATATCCTGACGTTTGTAATCAGCATTGTCCAGACTCTGCCAGCCCACAAACATGCTGTTATTCTGATAACTTACAATGGAGGCAAGCTCGATCTGATCAAGTTTTGTCATACCATAGGGAAAACTGGTGGCAGTGGAAATTCCGCCATCGCCGGCTGCAGGATTCAGATAAGTGGCAGCAGGATTGTCAGTCAGGACAGTCAGACCGCCGGCGCTGATAAGGAAGGGATTGCAGGTGGGCAAAGGCTCCAGAGAACAGAGAATCTGCATGCCTGAAAGCAGCATAAGCATCAAGACTAAATGCTTGCAAAGCAGATTCATATAACCTCTGAAAAGTTAGACTAAGCAGACCTCGGTATCTTTGTCGAAGAAGTGCACTTTTGCCATATCAAAAGTGACGGGGAAGAGCTGTCCCTTGGGGGGCAGTTCTTTGGGGTCAAAGCGCGCCGTGATTTCGTAAGCTTTTGACTTCAAATACACTATGTATTCATTGCCAAGCGGCTCCAGCATTTCACAAATGACCTCCACCTGGCGCGGGTCCGCTGCCATGCTGTCAAACCTGGAATCATAGATATCCTCGGGACGGATGCCAAAGAGGATAACCTTATCTTTATAGGCGGCAAGCAATTCGCTCTGTTTCTCAGTCAGGGGCAGAGTAAAATCGGAGCAGGTAAAGTTCAGAGCTTTGTCTCCGGCAGTGAGTTTTCCTTCAATAATGTTAATGGCGGGACTGCCGATAAAGCCCGCCACAAAAAGGTTGGCAGGGTGGTTGTAAACCGTCAGGGGCAAATCGATCTGCTGAATAACGCCGTCTTTCATAACCACGATTCTGCCTGCCATGGTCATGGCTTCGACCTGGTCATGGGTGACATAAATCATTGTATTTGCGAGTTTTTGGTGCAGTTTCACAATTTCCGAACGCATCTGGACGCGGAGTTTGGCATCCAGGTTGGAAAGCGGCTCGTCAAACAAAAAGACTTTGGGATTGCGGACAATGGCTCTACCCACGGCAACTCTTTGTCTCTGCCCGCCGGAAAGCTGTCCGGGACGGCTTTTGAGCATGGTTTGAATGCCCAGCAGGTCGGCAGCGTGCTGGACTTTTTTTTCTATTTCGCTTTTTGATTCCTTGCGGAGTTTGAGGGCAAAAGCCATATTGTCATAGACTGTCATATGCGGATAGAGGGCATAGTTCTGAAACACCATGGCAATGTCGCGGTCCTTGGGCAGGACGTTATTGACGACGGTGTCCCCGATTTTGATTTCGCCGCTGGTGATGGTTTCCAGACCTGCAATCATTCTCAGGATGGTGGTTTTTCCGCAGCCGGAAGGTCCCACCAGCACGACGAATTCTTTATCTTCTGCCACAAAACAGACATCCTTGACCGCCTGGAAACCATTGTCAAATATCTTGTTGACATTGGAAATCGTTACTTTTGCCATGAAAAACTCCTTGTTGTTCTAAAAATTCGCTTTCACGCTAATTGTCAAGCGGGAAATCCCTTACCATGGATACTCCCGGTTTCTAATGTAACTTTATTTTAAGCTATAAAGCATCAATATTGGAGTAACCACAGTCATGCTTTTTCCCTGATTGAAACCGGGCGGCCTCCTGCTCGCCTCCTGCTGAGCCTCTGTGCCCGGGCACAGGTAATCAGCAAGCGGATAGTCAGATATTACCCTACTTGGATTTAGGGCATGGAATTGATTATGCCCTGGATAAACCCAGTTAAAATATATGTAAGTGTCTATATGCCAGTTAATAATAAATTACTTTGGAGGTAATTTTGTTCTTGCCGCGGGACTTGGAATCATACATGGCGGAATCCGCTTCGGAGATGAGCTTTTCCAGGTGCACAGCAGAATAGGGCGTCTCAAACACGCAGGAAGCAATGCCGATGCTGATGGTGAGATGAATCTCGGCGCGTTCGTATTTAAAGGTGTGTTCCATCATTTCTATTCTCAGCTTATCCAGAGCCTGCTCCGCCTGCAAGTGGTCGGAATTGAACATCACAATCAGAAATTCCTCACCGCCGTATCTGATGACGAAGTCACTCTTGCGGAAGAAGTTGCGCAGGATTGTAGACATTTCAGCCAGGATTTTGTCGCCTGCCAGGTGACCATAGTTGTCATTGATGGGTTTGAAATCATCGATGTCGATAATCACCATGCTGAGCGGAGACTGCTGGCGCACAGCAAGTTGCAGAAGTTCATTGATATTGTTATAGAGGAAACGGCGGTTGTGCAGACCCGTAAGTGAATCCCTGAGAGAGAGTTCCTCCACCTGGTGATAGAGGTCGTTGATTTTTTTATAGTTGGATTGCAGAGTTTCGACATAGGCATTGCTCTGAATGTTGATGAGGCTGATCAGCTCTTTGGTAATCAGCTCAATGTTGGCCTGGAGCTCCAGATACTCTTCAGAAGAGAAATTCTTCAGGAAAAACTGATTGATCCTGCCAATCCAGTTCCAGTATTTATGAATGTAGTAATTGGAATTCTGGAAATCAGTTACAGACTCCATAAAGCCGGAAACCAGAGAGGATTTGATGCTGCCGGAAAAATAGTAGATATTTTGCAACTGCCTGACTTTGAAAAGAGTCGAAGGCATTGCCTGGAGCCGGCTGAGATAGTTCAGCTTCTCACCCGTCGTGACAGATTTGTCAGGCAAACTGAAGAGTTCATACAGCAGGATGGATGTGTTCTGCTTGTCAGTTGAGTCGACTGATTCCAACAGCAGAGTCAGAATTTCTTTGCGGATGGAATTGGGTCTCAGCCATCCAATAGATAGTACCCATTGGATGAGAAAGTATTCAGTGGTGCATCTATCAATGTGTTTCCAGGCTGTAAGGACCAGGTCCAGCCAGTTGAACTGATTCTCAAGTTCCTGTCCGGCAAGGCATTCTGCTTTGGTTTTGAGCATTCTGACCAGCAGGATATGCAGAGAGGGAGAGGACTTATCGTTCATAATCTTGGTCAGTTCTGACAGGTAAGTGCTAGACTTATTGGAGCTTAGCTCAATGAGTATAAACACTGTTTGCAGCAGGAAAAGATATTTTTTGGGAGTCAGAGGAGTGATTTCTTCAGGTTTAATGGTGGCGAGAACCTTTGCGTAGAATTCGTTGCACTCATCACAGGGCACATTCATCAGATAGGTAATCAGGTCTGTTTTTTGGCAGTTCTTGTCCTGTTTCAGCATTTTGAGATGAGGAGCCAATTCCGTCAGGAAGTTATAAACCCACAGCCCGATAGCATGTTTGTGATTATTGTTGCTGGCGGCAAAGTCAGTCAGATGCTGCTTTAAAACAGCAATAATTTTATCAGTCTTTTTGCCGGCAGGCTGCTGACAGAAATCCTGCACCAGAGCTTGCAGAGCCTGTTTATCAGCATCTGTCAGAGCGAAAGACTTAGCGGTCTGCGCCATTGGATTCCTTAACGGTTTCAGAGGTGCCGTCATCCGCAGATTTGATAAAGCGGAAGACCTTTTCGTCGCTCTTCTGATAGCCAAGTTTCTCGCGGGCAATCTTTTCAATCACTTCCGGATTGGTCTTGAGCTCGTGATTTTCCTTACGCAGTCTGTCGTTTTCAGCATTCAGCAGGTTGACTTTCTTTTCCAGTTTGGAGACTTCCACTTTGTTGATAATGACTTTCAGGAAGCTGTTGCGTCCCACAAACAGCGTCAGCGCTACAAAGATGACAACGACTGTCCAGGCGATGATGCGCATGGGTTTCTTGCGTTCCAGAGGATTGGTTTTAACTTTCATAAAGCTATTCCTTTGCAGCCCAATTGACTACAATGATGCGCCCGCCCGTGAGCAGGTCAGGAGTGATGTCCAGCTTATTGGAATCGTGCAGTTCAACCTGCTCAGCCTGCCTGGTGAAGGACTCCAGACTTCCCAAACCGAAAGTGAGTTTTTCGGTTTTGTAGTGCATGGGCAGAATCAGTTTGGGTTTGATGGTCTTAATCAATGTCCAGGCGTCACTTAAGTCCAGAGTATAGACCTCTCCCACAGGAATCATCAGAATGTCCGGTTGGTCAATTTTAGCAAGCACTTCCTGAGACGGCAGATGCCCCAAATCCCCGCAGTGCAGCAGAGTCAGGTTCTCTATCTCCAACCTGATAAGATGATTTTTGCCTCGTTTAGCGCCGGCACTGTAATCGTGGAAAACAGGTATCAGTTCTGCCCTGAAATCCTTGTTCTGGTGCAGTCCGGAAGTCCTGATAACCTCGGGATTTCCCTTGACCAGGTCAACGTTGTTGTGGTCGTGATGCTCGTGGCTGATGATAACATATTCTGCGGCAAGGTTTTGGGGCATGGGATAACCGATGTTGTCAAAGGGATCCAAAACCACTGAGAACCCGCTTGCTGCAATCCTCCACATGGAATGACCATAATACTCAAGCTGCATCAGACTTCTCCCTTTAATGCATAAATAATTTGGCTACCAGTGACTTATGTATCTCTATCGCCCGATAGGGACACAGCTCATGACAACATAAACAGCGGATGCATTTGTCTGTCTTAATGAAGGGAATGCCTTCTCCGACGACTTCTATAGTCTGAACCGGACAGCTTTTAACACAGATTTGACAGGCTTGGCAAGCTTCTGTGATGCGCGGATAAAAGTCAAATACTTTTTTTAAAATGGTCCTGACTCCATTGGGAACCTGAAGCATTAAATTTGAACTGAGCCAAACTGCTTTTCTGTTGACGTTGGGCAGCCTGAAGTCGTTAAAACTGAGCGGGAACTCAATCTGGGAGGGAATGATTCCTTCCTCGTGCAGAGCTTCTTTGACATACCTGATCTGCTTCAAGTGAAAGCCCATAAAAGAGGCAGCCAGATAGTCCAAAGCCGCGGCAGAAGTGGAACCAAACAGCAAGCCAAACTCCTTGGGCGTGCCGGCGGAAGGACCGGCTCCATCCATACCAACGATGCCATCCATAATATGATAGGCAACCCTATGCCTGACAATCATATACAGAGTTGCCAGCATGTGCCCGAAACTAACTCCGTCAGGATACTGCTTGTGATATTCTGTCTTGATCAGACCCGGAACCAGACCATACAGGTTCTTAATGGCGCCGGTGTATGCCATCAAACCATGCGTCTTATATTTGCTGACATTGATGATGGCATCGGCTTGCCAAACTACTTTGGAGAGCTTGAGTTCAACCCCGTCAACAGTAAAATCCTGAATTCCGAAAGAGGAAAAATTGACCAATCTAACAGCATATTTGTCTGCCAGTTCCTGCATCCCAGTAACCTGCCAAACGTCTGTAGTATTAGCTGTTCCGCCTGCACTGTCGCCCAGCCAGACTTCCTTGCCTGCTTCCAAAAGATATTGGATGATGGCTTCAATTACGACGGGATGCGTGGTTACCGCTTGCTCGGGAGCAAAAGCGCCCAGCAAATTGGGTTTAATCAGAACCGTTTTGGCATTCTGCAGACGGGACGGATTGGCTGAGGAAAGAAAATCAGCCACAGCTTCCTTTATTATAGCAAGCTGATAGGATTCAATGTTTCGAACAGCTACTTTGGTTTTCATTTTTCAAACAATAGGAATTTTCTGCCTTTCAGCGTCTCCAGATTAAAGCCCAGCGCCATGGCAAACTGGGTGGTAGGCACCTTTCCCAAAACGTCCTGCATCAGACCCAAAGTGAGTCTGCCGCCCTTGAAGTGATAGGTAAAGCCGGCTGTCAGATAAAGCTGGTCGGTTTTTTCAATGTATCCGCCCCGCGAGACATTCTGCCACCAGAGCAACTGCTCCTGATTGGTCGTCTCCAGAACAGGAAGTTTATATGCACCTTGGTAGACAGCGGGAACGCTGGTCAGACCGGCTCTGTAGATGACATCGCGAATTCTTTTTTCATAACCGAGCCTGAGAGTCAGCCTGTCATCAAAACTGGAGGACATTGCGCTGAACTGCTCCCACTCCGCTTCTGCCAGGAATTTGTTATTGGTGTATGCATAATTGGCTCCGGCACTGACTTTCAGAGGCAGAGTCACATCGTAATTTGCATACTTGATATCCATTTCTTTCTTGGCAGGAGGAGTGACGGCAAGTCCCAAATTCAGGTCTTTCCATTCATATATTGCGCCGGGCTGAACTCTGAGCACATAAAATGTTTTATCAAGACGGTCAAAGGTCTGATACACAATGATATCCTGAAATGAGTGGAATTGATTGTGCAGATTGAGTCCCAGTTTCAGGTTTCCCAAGGGGTAAGCCAAAGTGCCTGTAATCTGGTGCAGATGGTAGCTCGGATTGCGTGTGACAGTATCCGCTCCCTGCATTGTATTGACTGTAAAGTTATCATAATACAGGGATTTGGGAACGTTGGACGGTGGCCAAGGAATTATATGCACGATATTTCAATCCATTCCAGACTTATATAACCGTTGGGGTGGTGTATCTGATCATTATCGGTATCATTACCTATTTGCTGGGGCTGGTTGAGAAACGGATGAAAATACCTGGCATGGAACTGGACAAACGCAGCGCTTAAACGATTATTTTCTGACTGATGTCATTATCGGGTCGCTCAGTCAACGGTTCATAAATTCTGAAGTTGCAGGGCAGTGTCATGCCACATTCACAAATTGTATCGTGTGTCCGGAAAAGGCGATAAATTTCTCCATATCTTCAATTGAAATGATCAACGTTTCTGTATTTACCAGCGGATGAGCCTGGATGCGTTTGCCCTGCCAAAGTTCACGATCGATGAGGACAGTTACCTGGCCCTGGGTATCATTGATGAGCGCGAGCAGCGACACTGCCCCGGGTGTGACACCCAGAATCTTTTGAAGGCTGTTTTCGGAAGCCAAAGAAAGGCGTTTGAGTCCGGTTTGCTTTTCAAGATCATCAAATCGCACAGTCTTATGTTCCTCTACCGCCAGCAGAATAAAGTTCCTGCCCTTTTTATCACGCAGGAATAGATTTTTTGGTGCTTTGGCAGGATTTTGGGGAATCAAGTTACGCGCTTGTTCGGAGGTGTAGACAGCGGGATGATGGATGCGTTCAAAGGGGATAGATTGGTTTTCTAATATTTCAAAGATGTTGGTTTGCATGTTTGAGTGATTTTTTTATT
>JAWOHU010000074.1:0-3846 GCA_046485025.1 Cloacimonadaceae bacterium (SeqCode)
CGCTGGCGGGCAACCGCGCGCGCAGCAACCTCCGCTCGGTGGCCCGCAACCTCGCCAACTGAATCTTATCCGCAGTTTCTGAAAGATGGTTATATCACTGAGAATCAATATAAAATAGATGTAGTTAAATACGATCTGTTTATCGATATCAACATTCCGGGTAAAATGGTGAATGCCGAAATTGAAATTACAGGAATAATAACTGATCAGACTTTAACTTCACTGGATTTTAACTTTTATGATAATTTTAACATAACTGATTTGATTCTGAATGGATTAAAGGGAAAATACAATCACAGTAAAACTACACTATCCATTTTGATGGATGAAATTCCTCTGGATACCTTTAACCTTAAAATAAAATATGAAGGAATGCCAAAAGCACTTGGTCCGGTCGGATTTGTTTTTGGTGAGGTAAACAAACATTCGCTGGTTTATACTTTGAACCAGCCGGAATTTGCATCAACCTGGTTCCCTTGGAATTTGTGAAAGAATACAAAGAACCTATCGCAGTTGCTTTTCTGCCTGACCATCCGACCCCTTGCAGCGTGAGGTCGCATGTGCATGACGCTGTTCCCTTTGTGATTTACAAGCCGGGTGAGACTCCCGACTCAGTGGAAAAATATGATGAGGAGTCCTGTCAAAAAGGCTCCATTGGCTATCTGGAAAACGGAGAATTCATCAGAGAGCTATTCGGTCTCAGATAAATATTTTCATATTAAAAGACGCCTGCTCAATAATATCAGAACGATACATAAGCTGAGCAGGCGTATTTTTTGAAGTTTATCAATCCGCGTTGACACTATCCTGAACGGCAATTTACAAATAAAATACTGGACAAAAAGTCTGCGCTTCAGAGTGTGGTTTCCTGAAAAGCCTTTAGGGAGTATCGTATATGTCTAACAAGGAAAAAATTGTGAATCTTAAGGAATTGAAAGAAGATTATCTTCGCTTGCTCGAAGAGTCCTTTCAACAAACTGCTGAATTTAACAAAGGCGACGTCATAGAAGGCGTCATCGCCACGATTAACGACAATTTTATGGTGATTAATCTGGGCGGAAAATTTGACGCTTACGCCGATGTAAATGAATACGCAGATGAAAACGGAAAACTGGGTTATGCAGTTGGAGATACGCTCAAAGGCTTTATCGTAGACCGCAATGATCAGGGTTTTGTAATTGGCAAAAGCCTCACCAAACAATATGTCAACAAAGACGGCATCAAAGAAGCCTTTGAGAAGAAAATTCCTGTCCAGGGCAAAGTTTATGCCGTCACCAAAGGCGGCTTCAGCGTTGATATATTCGGAGCCCGTGCCTTTTGTCCGATGTCTCAGATTTCCTACAGATTCGCGGAGGACAACAGTCAGTTCATCGGCAAAAACATGGATTTCGAAATCATCGAATGCTCTGAAAACTGCCGTAAATTAGTGGTTTCCCACCGCATTCTGGAAGAAAAAGTCAATGACGAAAAGAAAGCCCAGGCAATGGAAAAACTTGCTCCCGAGCAGACAGTCAAGGGTAAAGTCATGCGTATGACAAACTTTGGCGCTTTCGTTGATTTAGGCGGTGTGGAAGGTCTTCTGCATGTCTCTGAAATTTCCTGGCATCACATTGTCCGTCCCCAAGATGCGCTCACTACGGGACAGGAAATCGAAGTCAAAATCCTCAAAATGGATGGCGAGAAGATATCCCTTTCCATGCGCGCTCTGCAGGAAAATCCCTTCGCAATGGCAATGAAAGAGATGAAAGAAGGCGACATCATCAACTGCCGTGTGCTCAGGCTGCATAACTTCGGCGCATTTGTCGAACTCAAGCCTGGCGTGGAAGGGCTGATTCCCGTTTCCGAAATGTCGCGCACCAGAATGATTGGTCATCCCAAAGAAATCCTCAAGGAAGGCGATTATGTTGAAGTGCAGATTCTCAGGATTGACGATGCGAATCAGAAGATTTCACTCTCGCTCAAAGCCTTGCAGAAGGACCCCTGGGATGAGATTGACGAAGTCCTGGAAGTGGGTAAAGAGATGAACGGCAGGGTAGAAAGCGCGACCAATTTCGGCGTCTTTGTCACTTTGTCAGACGGCATCACAGGCTTGCTTCCGCGTTCCAGAGTCCGTAAACAAGAAACCTACAAACCTGGCGACGAGATTACTTTGACTGTGACCGCGGTTGACAAAGAACAGCGCAGAATCAGCCTGGATTACACTGACGCAGCACTTCATCCCGTGGAGCAGGAAGAGTTCCAACGCAGGGATGATAAAGACTTCCGAAACAAGGATTCCAAACCGCGCAAAAGCAGAGAAAGAAACGAAGAATGGCGTCGCTACGCCAATCAGAAACCGGAAGGTGATGACAATCCCTTCAAAGATTTATAAAATAAACTGCGGGGATGTCTTTAAGCAGCCCTGCTGAGATATGACAGAGCGGATGGTTTGCAGACAATACAAATCATCCGTTTTCTTTTTAGTCATTCAACTTAACTTAAAATGAAATACTATAAGATATTGAGGTATAAATGGATGCCAACACCAATCAGCTTCTGAAACTGCGCCGGGAAAAACTGCAGAAAATCATCGACCGGGGCATAAATCCCTATCCCGTAGAATCAAACAGAACTCATAACATTGGCGAGCTTCTGGCAGACAAAGACAATTGGATTACGTCGGAACAAAAAGTTTCCATCTGCGGACGTCTGGTCGCCATGCGCAGACAGGGCAAGCTGGGATTCGGCAATCTGGAAGATTGGACCGGCAGGATACAGATTTATGTATCACAAAATCTTACTGGCGAAGAGAACTATGAGGTTTTCAAGCTCTGTGACACCGGCGATTTTGTTCAGGCGGAAGGCACTTTGTTTATCACGCAGACCGGGGAGTATTCTCTCAAGGCAGAATGCATCACTCTGCTTAGTAAAAACCTGCGTCCGCTGCCTGCTGTGAAAGAGAAAATAGAGGATGGCAAAGTCATCCGCTATGACGAATTTGCCGATATCGAATTGCGCTACAGAAAGCGCTACCTCGATTTGCTGCTCAATCCCAACCACAGGCAGGTCTTTGTCCTCAGGTCAAACCTCATTAAAGGTATCCGCAGATTTCTGGATGGCAGAGCTTTCATTGAAGTCGAGACGCCCATTCTGCAGCCGCTTTACGGTGGCGCTAATGCACGTCCCTTCACGACTCATCACAACACTCTGGATACAGATTTGTATTTGCGCATTGCACTTGAACTATATCTGAAACGCCTGATTGTGGGTGGCTTTGAGCGTGTTTTCGAGCTCGGGAAGAACTTCCGCAATGAAGGAATGGACCGTTTCCACAATCCTGAATTTTCCATGCTGGAACTCTACCAGGCGTATTCTGATTTGAGCGGAATGATGGAACTGACAGAGAATCTGATCAAATATCTGGCAAAGGAAGTTATAGGTAAAGACAGTTTCACTTTCCAGGGACACGAAGTCAATCTCTCAGGCGATTGGAAAAAGGCTTCCATGATAGATTTGGTCAAAGTGCATACCGGTTTTGACGCTTCCGATTTTGATGAACAAAAACTGACTGCCATGTGCAAAGAGCATAAGATAGAGATTCCTCAAGGCGCTGGAGCAGGGAAAATGATTGCTCTGCTGTATGAGACTTTTGTTGAGGACAGGCTCATCCAGCCTACTTTTGTCACAGATTTTCCCAAGGAAATCTCACCTCTTGCCAAAGTGAAGTCTGATAATCCCAATCTGACAGACCGCTTTGAGCTTATCATTGCCGGCAGCGAATTTGCCAATGCCTTCAGCGAACTCAATGACCCGCTGGACCAGAGAGCCAGATTTGAAGCACAGGCAAGGCTTAAAGAACTGGGTGAC
>JAWOHU010000090.1:0-3154 GCA_046485025.1 Cloacimonadaceae bacterium (SeqCode)
TGGCACAATCTGATCAAGAAGTATTATGACCAATTGAAAAAACTCATCGGACTGATCGATATCAAGCAGGAGAAGAAAGACCTGCAGGAAGAGACTGACATTGTCTGCGATGTCTGCAAAATAGGCAAGATGGTCATCAAGTGGGGCAAGAGAAAGCAATATCTTTCTTGTAACAGATTTCCCGACTGCAAGAACATCAAGAGCTTTTCCAAAGATGCTGAAGGCAACATTCACATTGAAGAACCGGAGCAACTGGAAGAGAAATGTCCGCAATGCGGAAGCCCGCTACTGCTCCGCAAAGGCAGATTCGGTGAATTCATTGCCTGCTCGACTTATCCCAAATGCAAGTATTCGCGCTCGATTGGAATTGGTGTCACGTGTCCCGAGTGCGGCAAGGGTGATGTGGTCAAACGCAGTTCCAAAAAGGGCAAGCCGTTTTATTCATGTTCGACTTATCCTGACTGCAAGTGGATTTCCAATGACAAGCCTGTCGCCGTAACCTGTGTGGAATGCGGAAACCCCTTCCTCTTTGAAAAATACAGCAAAGCCAACGGCGAGTATAAAATCTGTCCCAAATGCAAAAAGGAATATTTCTAAAGAGGAGTTTGCATGCACCTGGGTGACGCTTTCCGCAGCGCTCTGCAGAGCATTTCCAATCACAAGCTGCGCTCGCTGCTGACCCTTCTGGGCATCGTGATTGGCGTGCTGGCGGTGGTGACGATGTTCTCCTCCGTCTATTCTCTCAAAGCCATGATTAAAAAGAACATGGAGAGCATGGGCTGGGACAATTCCATCATTATCACACCCAAGTATCAGCAAGCCTCAACCCGCGCCCGCAGAGGCGTTACCTACCGCAAGCCGGCGGAAAGCGTGCAGCAGCTTAATTACTATGACTTCGAAGCAATCAGAAGCAGCATCGACCACAAAGATATCTACGGCATGAATGAACACCAGTCCGTTTACAGAATCAAAAACAAGGATGTCCAGGTCACCCTGCGCGGCACCAATAAATCCTTTTTCATTAACAAAACCTATGGCCTGCAGAGCGGACGCTATTTCAACAAACTGGATGAGGAGAACGCCGCTCCCGTCATCATTCTGGGCTATTACTTTGCCCAGGAGCAATTCGGCAGCAGTAATCCCGTCGGCAAAATGATCAATATCAGTGCTCACCGTTATCTGATAATAGGCGTTCTGGCTGATGACGCTCTCAACAAACGCGAAGGCATGAACTTCAATAACTGGGAACGCAGAAATGACCTGAAGGCAGTCTATGTCCCGCTCAAGTTTGCCGCCACCTATCTGAATCCGGGCAGAACCGTAGGCTACATCTATGTCCAGGCCAAAGACGAGGCTGCTTTCACTACTATGAAAAACGAAGTCCGGCAGCTTCTGCTGGCGCGTCACAGTATGTTTGAGAACTTCGAATTTCAGGACATCGGCGACATGCTGATGCAGATCAATGAAGAGATAGACAAGAACATGGGCAAGTGGAACGTGACTCTGTTCATCATTGCCTCCATCTCTTTGCTGGTGGGCGGTATCGGCCTGTTCAGCACTCTGCTCATCTCCATCCAGGAGAAAATGCTGGAAATCGGCGTCCGTAAAAGCATTGGCGCCACTGAGACAGACATCTTTTTCTACTTTATTTTTGAAGCCATAACTCTGGCGATAATGGGTGCTTTGATTGGCATCGGACTTGCCAGCCTGGCTCTGCTGGGCATGCAGGCAGCGTTCAAGATTCCAATGCCGATGCCAGTTCAGGGCATGGCGGTGGGGATGTTTTTCTCCATTCTGATTGGTTTCATTTCAGGTCTGTATCCTGCGCTGAAAGCTTCCAACATCAATCCCATCCAGGCAATTTACTACTTCGACTAAGGAAAAAATCTATGAAAACCACTCTTTTAATTGTGTTACTGTCAGTGTTGTGCACCGTCGCTTTAACTGCGAACTGGGAATGGGCTGTTTCTACAGGTTCAGATGACATGGACAGGGTGTGGGACATGGCTCTGGACGCTCAGGGCAATATCTATGTCACAGGTGAATTTGTTGATACCCTGCAGGTTGGCAACATCATCGTTCCGGGCTGGGGACTGTCAGACATTTTTGTGGCTAAATACACTTCATCCGGAGTGCCAATTTGGGCAAAAGCCTTCGGCGGTTCCGAAGGTGATATCGGCATCAGCATTGACACCGATGCAGCCGGGAACTGCTATATTACAGGGCTCATCGCCGGAACTGTCAACTTTGAAACTGAGACCCTGACTTCCAATGGCGGTTGGGACGTCTTCATCCTGAAGCTGGATATAAACGGCAACAAGGTCTGGGCGCACACAGCCGGAGGCATTGAAGGAGACCTGGGTTACGGGATTGCCACGATGCCTGACGGCAGATGCTTTGTCACAGGCTGGTTTGGCAACACCATCCACTTTCACGACAACACGACCATGACCAGTCTGGGCGGCAGTGACGTGCTGATTTTCGCCTGCGACACAGACGGCAACCTGCTCTGGAAAAGGCAGGCAGGCAGCATAGCTGTGGAATACGGTTACAAGATAGATGCGGATTATTACGGAAATTCCTATGTGGCAGGCGTGGCAGGTGCCGGAAGCGACTTCAGCGGTTTGGTGCTGAACGGTTCAGGCGCTTTCATCGCAAGTTATGATGTGAGCGGCAACATCCGCTGGCTGAACTATGGGACCAACGCGGGAGTCAATTCCATTGCCGTGGACAGGGCTCAATCCATGATTGAGCAACTGGGCTGCATCACAGGACGCGTCACCGGCTCTGCGACCTTTGGCAATGATGTCTTAAACAGCGTTGACGGCAGTGATGATGCCTATGAAGCAACCTTTCAGCTCCTGACCGGACAATGGATTTCAACTGCCATTGGAGGCGGAACAGGCAGTGATAAGAGCAGAGCCTGCACCTTTCGCAACCATCCCTATTACACCGGCAGCTTTGAAGCAAGCGCCTCCCTGTTTGGCTTTGATGTAACTTCCATGGGTGCTGCGGATGGTTATGTGCACAGCGCGGGATTTGGAACTGAAAACTGGCTTCTGACAGCAGGCGGAGTCAATAATATCACCCCGGTTGACCTGGCTGTTGATGCAGATGGCAATGTCTTTGTCTGCGGCTGGTTTTACGGCATCAT
>JAWOHU010000194.1:0-6423 GCA_046485025.1 Cloacimonadaceae bacterium (SeqCode)
TCTACTCCTTAATCATTAATTCACTAACCATATCTATATTTGCTTTTTCGACTGTAATTGATTTCTCCAGCGGAAAACTGAATCCGTAGGAGATTGTGACATCCTGAGGTGATTTGGAATTATAGTATGCCAGAATCGAAGCAGCCTGAGAAAGCAATTTCTCATCAATGTTCCGGGCACACAGCAATCCCAGTGGACCTGGAATTTCTTCATTCAGAAGCAGCAAAAATCCTGCCTGGAAGTTTATCATGTTGTCGTTGTCTGCTTCGTCTCTGCCGATGATGAGTTTGGTCTTATCATCCAGCCGGAAGTGGCGTCCGTATTTGAGCAGACTGATTTCAGGCAGGGCAAGCTGATTGTGCTCCACCAAATCCCTGAGCCGGACAGAGAAATTCTTATCCGTGAGTCTGCAGCCTCCGCCGGGACCGGGAAATTCTGTAACACCGAGTTCTTTAGCCAGAGCCAGTTGTGGTTTTCTGCTGCGTCCGCTGATGGCAAGCATGTCTTCTTTCCTGATCCAGCCTTCTCTAATGGGTTTGGTATCTGCCAGAAGCTGTTGTGACAAAGGACGGATGAGCAGGTCTTTAAATCCGCTAAGGTTGCTGACAGCGTTCATAGCGTCTCTGCGTTGTGACATTGGACGCTGGCTGAGCACTTCTCCCGAAATCAGAAAATCAGCATTGTATTTCAATAAAAGCTGTCCTGCCAGCTTGAACATCAGTCCGTGACAGTCTATGCAGGGATTGAAGTTTTTACCAAAACCGTAACGCGGATTCTTCATCATTTCCAGATGTGCTTCAGATATATCAATCACTTCCAGTTTTAGACCATTAGCAGCAGCAGTCTGCATTGATCTTTCTTCCGTGAAAAAGGGAGTCCTGAAAAAAACAGGAATGACTTTGACGCCGTGCTTCTGCATCCACAGGACGCTAAGCAGGCTGTCCAGACCTCCGGAAAAAAGTGCAATGGCAGTATATGTTTTTGTCAAAATCTCTCCAATTATGTGTTAACAAAAAAGCCGGCTCTGAGAACCGGCAAACAGATTATGGAGCTAAAGAGGAGAATCGAACTCCTGACCTACTGATTACGAATCAGTTGCTCTACCGGCTGAGCTACTTTAGCCCTTTTTCGTGAAAATTATCAGGGCAGGTTCTTTTTGTTTATCAATAAAGCTGGTTCTGTATTCTTTCAGACGTTTGGACGGTCTGGTATATTCCACAGCTTTGGCATTCAGAGAAAAGGATATCTGGTCTGTGGTCTTGACTGTGAGCAGGACATTATCATCTTTATTCAGATTGCGTGGATACCAGAATTCATTTCCTCTCAGAGTAAGTTGATTCCCGAATTTTCTATAGACTCTATTGGTTGCATTGTCTGCAAGATGATACTTCAGACGGATTTCAATCTGCTCCGGCGCTTCGGTCAGGTCATCAAGCACAAACTCATAAATGGAGATATTCTTATTAAGCAACTTGAACTGCTCGGGATCGATGTTTGGAAAGAAGCCTTTGGAATTCACGTTTCTGAATTTCCGGATGGGAATGGAAACATTATTTATGGTCACATCGGATATGATGAAATCCTTGTTCAGCATAAAACTGAGTTTCCCTTCTTCAACATCAGCTTTGTTGATTACGATGTCGTCAATAAAATAAATTCTTTTACCCAGATTGGTGCAATTGATCTGGAGCTTGTGTCCGATCGTATCAAACAGCTTAAGGCTGGTAGTATCCTGAGGTTCGGACGTCGGCTTTACGGCTTTGCCCCACACACTGCCAAGGCTGAAAAGCAGGATAACGATTATGACGATAATCAGCTTTTTCATTTTATCTCCTTTGTTACGTGAACTTAAGCGATCTTATTTCTTACTTTCCTGTTCGCTTAAAACGAGGATTTCGTCAAGGTTTTTCTGTTAATTTGAAATAAATTCTCAGAAAATACTTGCAAGGATATCGAAACTTTGTATAGAGGTAATCAGAAAAAAAACTGAATAAGGAGACAATATGGAAAAACTGATGTTGCTGGGTGATGAAGCCATAGCCCAAGGCGCTTTGGATGCCGGAATGTCAGGCGCTTTTGCCTATCCGGGAACTCCTTCCACAGAGATTATGGAATATATCCAGCGTTCCAAACAGGCTATAGCAGACAACATCCACCGCACTTGGTCATCCAATGAAAAAACAGCAGTGGAAACCGCCATCGGCATGTCCTATGCCGGAAAAAGAGCCATTGCCTGTATGAAACATGTCGGACTCAACGTTGCAGCCGACCCCTTTATGAATTCCGCCTTTACAGGCGCGAATGGCGGCTTGCTCATTGTAGTTGCGGACGACCCCTCCATGCATTCATCCCAGAATGAACAGGACTCCCGCTTCTATGGCAAGTTTGCCATGATTCCTGTGCTGGAGCCTTCCAATCAGCAGGAATGCTATGACATGGCTTTTCACGGATTTGAACTTTCAGAAAAGTATCATGTGCCAATCCTGATCAGGCTGACGACCCGTCTCTCTCATTCCCGTGCCGGAGTCCAGACCCGCGAGCGCAAAGCTCAGAACCAGCTCAAGTTTCCGGAAGACCCCAACCAGTTTATGCTGCTGCCTGCTTTTGCCAGGAAGAAGTATAAGAACCTGATCAACCTGCAGAAAGACTTTGTTGCCGAAGCCGAGAAATCACCTTTTAACCTGGCTGATACAAAAGCTCAAAACCACAAACTCGGCATCATAGCCTGCGGTCTTGCCTATAACTATTTAAGAGAAAACTTCACCAATCAGGATATCCCTTATGCCATGCTGAAAATCTGCCAGTACCCGCTCCCCGTTGACCACATAAAACAACTATATAACTCGGTTGATGAGATTCTGGTTCTGGAAGAGGGCATGCCCTTAGTGGAAGATATGCTCAAAGGCCTGACCTGGCAGGGAACTAAGACCATCAAAGGCAGACTGGATGGCACTATCCCGCGCGACGGTGAACTCAATCCCAACCTGGTTGCCAAAGCTCTGGGACTGCCCGACACACCCAGCGCTGCCATTCCTGACATCGTGGCTCCACGTCCGCCGCAACTCTGCATGGGCTGTCCGCATGCCGATTCATTCAAAGCTCTGAACGAAGCGATGCAGGAATTTGGCAAAGGTCACGTCTTCAGTGATATTGGCTGTTACACCCTGGGCTTTTTACCACCTTACCATGCTATCAATTCCTGCGTGGACATGGGTGCTTCAATCACCATGGCCAAAGGCGCTGCGGATGCAGGTTTGTATCCTGCCATAGCAGTGATTGGCGATTCCACTTTTTCGCATTCCGGCATGACGGGACTGCTGGATTGCCTGTTTGACAAATCCAATGTCGTGATTGTGATTCTGGATAATTCCACCACAGGTATGACCGGAGGTCAGGACTACACCGCCTTCAGCAAGCTGGAAGAGATTTGTCTGGGACTGGGTGTGGAAAAAGAGCACATCCGCAGTTTTGTTCCGCTGCCCAAGAACAAAGAGGAAATGGTCAGGATTTACAAAGAGGAGATTGCCTACAACGGCGTATCAGTTGTTATTCCGAAGCGCGAATGCGTCCAGATTCTCAAGAAAAAGTACAAGATGGAGGAGTAGGATGAAAAAGGACATAATTCTTGCCGGAGTAGGCGGACAGGGCATTTTGACCATAGCGACCCTGATCGGCTACGCTGCTCTTAAACGAGGCTGGCATTTCAAACAAGCTGAAGTGCACGGCATGAGCCAGCGCGGGGGAGATGTGCAATCCCACCTGCGTCTTTCTGATAAACCCATCTGGTCTGACCTGATACCCTTCGGCGCGGCAGATATGATTCTCTCTGTCGAACCCATGGAAGCTCTGCGCTATCTGCCTTATCTGGCACCGGACGGCTGGATTATCACAAACAGCAATCCCTTTGACAACATTGCCAAATATCCTGATCTGGAAGCTATCCACACCCAGATAAAATCAATGCCAAACCACATCCTGCTTGATGCGGACGCCATTGCCAAGGAAATCAAGGCCAACCGCTCTATGAATATTGTCGTGCTGGGCGCGGCTGCCAAACAGTTGGGTTTCTCTCAAGAAGAACTGGAGCAGGCTATCACAGACATCTTCTCCCGCAAAGGCGAAGCGATTGTGGAAGCCAATCTCAAAGCCCTGCAGGCAGGTCTGGAAAAAGGCTGATCAAGTAATCTAATAACAAGGCTGACTCACAGGGTCAGCCTTTTCTTTTGTCAAAACAATTCAAATCGGGAGATGCTCTGGCTGAAAAGTTCTCTTTATGACCATCTCCTGGATTTAGCTATCATACATCCCCCTTACACGATTATCCATATCTGACCAATATTTGACCGATAGATAAAGCCTTGGAAGCGGATATCTAACGGTGATGTATTGTTAGACAATCCATTATGATGTAAGGACGGGGTAAGCAAGATTAAATTTCGGCTTTGTGGAGAAAGATGAAACCGATGACGGTGAAAAAGACATTGGGAGCCCAGGCTGCAATGGCGGGAGAAAGAATCTGGTTGTAACCCAGGCTTTGGGAAATCCGGGTCAGAGTCAGATATAAAAAGCAGACCAATAGACCGAGCAGAAAAATCCAGCCCCGGCTCTTGCTGCGAATGCTGGCAGTGGCAATCGGGATAAAGAAAAAGATGACAATCAGATTGGTCAGCGGATAGGCGATTTTCATATGCAGGTCTACCAGTTCGCTGTTGTAATCGTCTCCCACTTTCTTCAATCTTCTGATATAATCACTCAGTTCAAAATAGTTCATAGACAGCGTCTTTTTCGTTATCCTGACAAAGTCCTTGGGCTCGACATCCATCAGGGGCAGTGAAATAGAACGATGATAACTTCGTTCCACAGGTTTGTGGTCAGCAAATTTGCGGATTTCACAGTCTTTCAGCACCCATTCGTTGTTGAGCCACTCTGCTGCGGTGGCTGTAATGCGTTCTGAGACAGTCCCTTTGGCATTGTCAAATTTAATGATGTCAACCACTCTGAGGGTGTTTTTATAACCGTCAAAAAAGCCGAAGTAATAGAAGTAGCCATTCTGATCCTGATAATGGATGCGCGCTTTCAGTAACTGGTCTTCCGGCTGCTCGTCACGAATCAGAACCTGATAGACATAGGCGCGTTTGGCTTCACTGCGGGGAAGAACATACTCTCCAAAAACGGCAATGATGAGACTCATGATCAGTCCCAGTCCAAACAGAGGCAGCATGGCGCGCTTGATGCTGATTCCTGCAGCCCGGATAGCAGTGCTTTCATTGTATTTGGCTAGGGTGTTCATCAGGAAAAGTCCTGTCAGGAGCATGGTTACGGGCGCTGTCAGAATGGTCAGATAGGGCAGTCGCAGCAGATAATAAAAGATGGCGTTCTGGAAAGAAGCGCCGTGCCTCATCAGACGCGGCAGGTTGTCTACAATGTCAATAACTATAAAAACAACGGAGAGTGAGATCAGGATAATCAGGAAAGTCCTTATGTATTCACGCATCAGGTATTTATCTAAAATTCTCATAGCAGGCTCAATAGATCACTTCATCCGGAATCGGGGCTTTCTTGGCGCGTTTGTGAGTGAGCCGCCAGGCCAGGGTGTGCAGGTCAATCAGCCTCTTTTCATAAAGAGAACCTATAATCAAAAGCACAGCTATGATCAGAAAGATAAAGTTGGAAATCCACATCGACAGGAATGGTGACATATAACCTTTGTCAGCCAGATGTTCGCCGCCATTCAGAGCGACATAGTAGATGAGGAAAATAATCGAACTGACGGAAAACGCCATGCCAATGCCGCTGCTGCGTGTCATCAGCCCCAGTGGTATGCCAATCAGGACAAAAATGAGGATGGCAAAAGCCAGTGCGTATTTCTTGTGATACTCGACCAGAAGGGCGTTTACGGTTTCTTTCAGCTCTGCCAGTCGGTCTGCTTCCAGCTTCCTCATCTGGTTCAGACGATTTGTTTCCTCAGGCAGATTGGGAGTGGCTGTATTAAGGTTGAGTACATTGAGACGCCGGTCAAAATCACTGATGATTTTCTGCTTCTGGGCAATTTCAGTATTGTTGTTTCTGATATCTGCCAGCAGTTCTTTGGCAGTCATCTCTCTGTCACTGCGGTAGCCGGTGTCCACAAAGTCTATCCGGTTGCCCATATCGCGGATGTAGAGCTCGAAATACTTGAAGGCTCTGACCTGGTATAGAGTCTGGTCCTGGTCGTCCTTTTCATGCATCTCGCCGTCGTTCAGGATGACCTGTAATGTATTTCCGTTATCAAGCTGATTTATCTTGCCGCTTTGGGCGTAAATCGTTTTGGGATAACGGGTTTCGGTCCTGTCAAAGATGACGATGCCGCGCAGTTCTGTGCCCAGATTTTCTTTCACATAGATGGTGTAATCCGTGATATTGGTGAATTCGCCTGGCTTAATG
>JAWOHU010000036.1:0-3470 GCA_046485025.1 Cloacimonadaceae bacterium (SeqCode)
CCAAAGCATTGCTGCCCAAGCGCCCATCCAGCTTGACTTTCTGGATGACGCCTGCCGTGCACATTTTGAGCAGGTGCAGTCTTATCTGCAGACTATGGAAATCGAATATAAAATCAATCCGCGCATCGTGCGGGGTCTGGATTATTATACTCATACCGCCTTTGAATTTCTCAATCCTTCTTTGGGCGCGCAAAATGCGATTGGGGGCGGAGGCAGGTATAATGGTCTGATAGAACAGATTGGCGGCAAATCAATACCGGCAGTGGGCTTTGCCGGCGGTTTTGAGCGTTTACTGCTGTCACTGGAGCAGGAAAATATATATTTCAAAGATGATAATCGACCAATATTTTATCTTGTAGGAATAGACGACTATTATAGGAATGAGTTAGTTTACATTCAAAGTGAATTGAGAAAAAGGAATATCAGTTCTTTTTTAGATTTAGAAAAAGCATCAGTCAGTTCATTGTTTAAACAAGCTAATAAGTATTCTCCAAGATATGTACTAATTTATGGTGATGAAGAATTTCATAATAGGGGATTTACAATTAAAGACTTTGTACAAGGGACGCAATACCATATTAATGTATCTTCAAATATAAGAGAATTATATAAGAAATCTGGTATTCCGTTATATATTCTGAAAGCAACTAAGATGGTACTATGTAAAGTTTTTAGAGTTAAATAACGACGTATAAATATGTGATAGATAAATTAATATCAAATAATCTGATTTCTTTCAACTGATTTTTCTACCAGGAGGGTGAGCTGTCTGATGCGGAGCCGGGTCTGAATCAGGTGGTCTAGCATCTTTTCAAGTTGGTCTTTGGTGTAGGGAAGTTCGTCGCCATAGAGAACTGCCAAGCTTTGACGCTGATTGACGAGGTCGGAATAGCGGCGCAGGGGCGATGTCATCTGGGCATAGACTTTCAAGCCCATGGTGGTATGAGGACGGGGTTCGGTGCCAAGGGTGGAAGGCGGAATAAAATCTCTGTCTTTGTCGTCAGTTGGTTGGTTCAAAACAGATTCAGAATACCTGTAGAACAAAGGCGCTTCCTGCTCTGCGACCAGGTCAGCCAGAATGCGGTTGTAGATGACCATGCACTCTGCCACAATCCTGCGTGAAGGAGATTTTTCCTGCTCATCCCAAACTCTAGCGCCCTGCTCAATCCGCTTCTGCAGATGCTTGTCGGTAATGGCTTTGAGGACAAAAATCATGCTCTGCATTTCCGGATTGAAAGGTGCTACCGGCTCTGTGAGAAAAGCATCAACTTCGTCATAACTGAGATTGCGGCTGACTTTGATAGCAGCGGGAAAAATCAGATAGGAGGCAATTTCCCAGGCCGGATTGATTTTACAGACTATGGACAGAACGGGTCGGATGGCTCCGGCCAGCAGACTGGCTTTCTGACAGGAAAGGCTCTGAGGCAGCATGTGGACATCCAGATCAGGTAAATAGGCAGAGGTAGAACGCCGCAAGGCTTCTTTGTCCAAATCGCTATCCTGAGCAACAAAAACACTGACATCAGAGATGTGAATGCCCAGTTCCCAGCCTTCATCCAAAGGGGTGAGAGAAATGGCGTCATCCAGGTCATGGGAGCTGGCTGCATCAATGGTCCAGCAGTCCAGTTCAGTCAAATCCATGCGGTCAGGCACGAGTTCATAGGCTGGGATTTCTTCTGCCGCAGCCAACAGAGCATCGGAAAAGAGGACGGGCAGCCCTTTTTCTGCCAGTTGCGGACAGGTCTCCATATCTCTTTTGTGTAGGGCTTTTTGCTCTTCAGCAAGGATATATTCCTGCTGCTCAGTTTCTGATAAAGCGCGGCACAGACCCTGTTTAAATCTGAATTGGGAGGGATTTTTCCTCAGCAGCAAAAACAGGGCAAAACGGCAGGCAGCAGTGACAGGAAAATCAGATAGCTGCAAGGCTTCTGTCAGGGTAGCTTGAACGTCTTTCTGTAAAAGGATTTGGCGTATTTCATCCAGGTTGATTTGTTGGCTGCAGGCATCTATCTGCTGCTGAAAATCAGTCAGATTCTGTGTGGGATTTTCAATTGGATAGATGGTCTCGGAAAGCAGAACAAAACGGTTCACAGGCAGTTGCAAAACGTCATCAGACAGGCTTTCCACTTGGCAGGAGCTATCATTATGTGAGATGATAAGACCCAGCCGGAAAACTTCGTGGTCAAAGAAACCGCAGATTTGTCCAGGTTTGATGTCTGATGAGGTTTGCGCCTGTTTTTTCATAACATTCCTAAAAAATGGTGCCCCAGAGATGACTCGAACATCCGACCTGCGGTTTAGGAAACCGTTGCTCTATCCTCTGAGCTACTGGGGCAGCCTGATAAAGGCTAAAAACTGATTTGCGGGTTTCCTGTCAAGTTTTGCATTGACAAAAGCGTGCAAAGCGCTGGCATAGCATAAAAAGTGAGTGCTATAGCAAAGGACGGATAATGAGAATCGCAATAGTCGGCGCCACAGGTGAAGTGGGGCGGATGATGATAACTTGTCTGGAAGAAGCCGGAATCTCGGCAACGCTGGATTTTTTTGCTTCCGAACGGTCAGAGGGCACTATCCTCTATTATAATGACGAAGCCATTAAAGTGAAAAAGCTGGAGACAGACTCCTTAAAAGAACCCTATGATTACATTCTGATGTCAGCCGGCGGAGCGATTTCCAAATGCTTCGCACCCCTGGCTGCGGAAGCCGGAAACATCATTATTGACAATTCCTCCGCCTGGCGACGGGAAGCGGAAATTCCGCTCGTGGTGCCGGAAATCAATGCCCATGAACTGAAAGGTTACAGAGGCATCATCGCCAATCCCAATTGTTCCACCATTCAGCTGGTGCTGGCGCTGGCTCCCCTGCATGCGAAATACGGTCTGGCCAAAGTGGTGGTTGCCACCTATCAGTCTGTCTCAGGCAGCGGACACAAGGGCGTTCAGACTCTGGAAAAACAGAGGCAGGGGATGCAGGATAACGGAATTTATCCTGAGCCCATAGATTTGAATGTGATTCCTCAGATCGGCGCTTTTCAGGATAGCGGTTACAGTCAGGAAGAGGAAAAAATGCAGTTTGAGACTGTCAGAATTCTGCATCTGCCGGAGCTGAAAGTGTGCGCTACAACTGTACGCGTGCCGGTTCTTTATGGTCATTCGGAAGCAGTGTATGCAGAGTTTAATCAAGAAATCGAACTGACTGAAGCTGCTCAAGTTCTTAGCAGTGCACCCTCTGTCAGGTATCATGAAAACACTTTTGTCACGCCCCTGAGTATCAATAAATCTGACGACAGCCATGTCTGCCGGTTGCGTTATGGAACGGACACACGTTCTCTGGCTTTCTGGAATGTGGGCAATAACGTGCGTCTGGGCGCTGCCACCAATGCAGTGCGCATCATGCTGAAGCACATAGAGCTGAATTCGTAATATGAAAATCACAGATTTAATGGAAATCCGCAAACAGCTGCACCGCAT
>JAWOHU010000115.1:0-3156 GCA_046485025.1 Cloacimonadaceae bacterium (SeqCode)
CTGGCTGAACGCGCCCTCAAAGCAGTTTTACCGGATAAGGAAGTTTTTCCCTACACCATCAGAATCGTGTCAGACATTTTAGAATCAAATGGTTCCTCATCTATGGCAACCATCTGCAGCGGCACTTTGGCAATGATGGCTGCCGGCGTTCCCATCAAAGCTCCTGTGGCAGGAATTGCCAACGGGCTGATCATGGAAGGCAGTGACTTTGTCATTCTGACCGATATAATGGGTCTGGAAGACCATCTGGGCGACATGGATTTCAAGTGCGCCGGAACAAAAGCAGGCATCACTGCCATGCAAATGGACATCAAAATTGAAGGCATCACCAAAGAAATCATGACTATCGCTTTGGAAAAAGCCAAAATCGCCCGCCTGCATATCATTGATGAGATAGAAAAAACCATTGCTGAACCAAGAGCAGAACTTGCTCCCACCGCGCCGCGCATTGAAAGCTTCAAGATTCCGACTGATAAAATCGGCGAGGTAATAGGGCCATCTGGTAAAAACATTAAAGCTGTTATCGAAGCCTGCAAGGTTGAAATCAACATTGAAGACGACGGAACAGTGCGCATCCTTTCTCCCAACAAGGACAACATCGACAGAGCCAAGACCATGATTATGGGCGTGGTGGTCGAACCTGAAATCGGAGAAGTCTATGAAGGTGTCGTCACACGTATGGAATCCTTCGGTGCATTTGTCAAATTCCTGAATGGCGCTAAGGAAGGAATGGTCCATGTTTCCGAGCTCAGCACCCACAGAATCAACCAGCCCAGTGACGTTTTGAAGCTGGGTGACAAAGTATCTGTGAAAATCAAAGGCAGCGAACGCGGCAAGATTGCTCTCAGTATGAAAGGCTTGGAAGGCAATCCGCAGCCCAGTGAAGCAGCTATTGAAGCCGGAAAAAATCCTCCGCCCAGACCACCCAGAGATGATGACAGAGGTGGTTTCAACCGTAGCCGCGGTGGTTTTGACAGAAGTGGTGGCGGCAGAGACCGCGACCGCAACAGAAGATACTAGTTAATATTTGTGGCACGGACAATCCTGTTCGTGCCATTTTCTTTTATCATACAGGAGACTTTATGGACTACAAAATCGCTGATCCAAACCTGGCAGAATACGGACGCAAGGAAATCACTATCTCTGAAAAAGAGATGCCCGGTCTGCTTGCTCTCAGAGAAAAATACGACAAAGCCAAACCTCTTTCCGGAGCACGCATCACAGGTTCGCTGCATATGACCATCCAGACTGCCGTTCTGATTGAGACTTTGATAGAACTCGGCGCACAGGTCAGATGGGCAAGCTGCAACATCTTTTCCACTCAGGACCATGCTGCAGCAGCCATTGCTGCCAAAGGCATTCCTGTCTTTGCCTGGAAAGGTGAGACTTTAGAAGAATATTGGTGGTGCACTCTGCAGGCTCTGTCCTGGGAAAATGGCAACGGACCTGACCTGATTGTCGATGATGGCGGAGACGCCACTCTGATGCTCCACGAGGGCTTTCGCCTGGAAGAGGAATACAAAAAGACAGGTCAGATTCCTCAGGTTACGACATCAAACAAAGAACTCGCCATAGTCCAAAATCTGCTTATTGCAGAACTGCAAAAAGACCCTCAGAAGTGGCACAAAATTGCTGCCAACATCAAGGGTGTCAGCGAGGAAACCACAACCGGAGTGCATCGTCTGTATCAGATGATGGAAACCGGCAAACTGCTGCTGCCCGCCATTAATGTCAACGATTCTGTTACCAAGTCCAAGTTTGATAATCTCTACGGTTGCCGTGAATCCTTGGCAGACGGCATCAAAAGAGGCACTGACGTTATGGTGGCTGGCAAGGTTGTTGTAGTCTGCGGTTATGGCGATGTGGGCAAAGGCTGTGCCCAGTCCATGCACGGTTTTGGCGCGCGCGTGATTGTGACGGAGATTGATCCCATCTGCGCTCTGCAGGCTGCAATGGAAGGTTTTGAGGTTTCCACAGTGGAAGATGCTCTTCCGGAAGCTGATATCTTTGTTACTGCCACCGGAAATTGTGACGTTATCACCACTGAGCTCATGCAGAAAATGAAGGACCAAACCATCGTTTGCAACATCGGTCACTTTGATAATGAAATCCAGGTGGACGCGCTTTACGCCTTGCCCGGAGTCAAGAAAGTCAATGTCAAGCCCCAGGTGGACCAGATTTTCTTTTCGGACGGACGCAGCATCATCCTTTTGTCGGAAGGTAGATTAGTCAATCTGGGCAATGCCACTGGGCATCCTTCATTTGTAATGAGCTGCAGTTTTACGAATCAAGTGCTGGCGCAGCTTCAGCTCTGGCAGCAGAAACACGAAAAGAAAGTCTACATTCTGCCCAAACAACTGGATGAGGAAGTTGCCAGACTGCATCTGGGCAAGCTGGGAGTCAAACTCACCAAGATGACTAAACAGCAGTCAGAATATACATCTATCCCGGTGGACGGACCCTACAAACCTGATAACTACAGATATTAAGAGAGCTTTGCGGAGTTAGTTTGGCAACCCACAAACCTGTCTTTGCAGACGAGTTATTTGGTGAATTGACACTATCCGGAAGCTCGGAAAAATGGCAGGTCATCCACACCAAACCCCAGTGTGAAAAGAAACTGGCGGATTATCTGAAGCGTAACGGATTTTTTTACTACCTGCCCCAGATGGACAGCGTCCGCCATTACAAATACAGAAAAGTGACTTTCACCAAACCTATGTTTCCTGGCTACATCTTTATCAGACTTGATCCCAAGGACAAAAGCAGTATTCTGATTTCCGGCTTCGTGGTGAACTTTCTGAAAGTTCCCAGTGAGCAGGAACTGCTGGAAGACCTGCTTCAAATCTACACCGGCAAACAGAAAAAGGCTGAATTTGAAACAGCCAAGTGGCTGGAAAAAGGCTGGCAGGTTGAGATTTTCAGCGGTCCGATGAAAGGTATGAAAGGTGTGGTGGAAAGCCAGAGCAAACTCAGCGAAGTCACTCTGCAGGTCAATATTTTGCGTCAGGCAGTCACGGTCCGTGTCAATCCCAAAGACGTGCGCGTCATCAGAGAATATCTTTACAGATAATGAATTCAAAGATTTTTGGTAAGAAAAATACAGAGGTAAAAATGAAACTCGCAGTAGTAGGTTCAGGATACGTTGGTCTGGTT
>JAWOHU010000121.1:0-3896 GCA_046485025.1 Cloacimonadaceae bacterium (SeqCode)
AATCTCACAACCGGCTGACTGCAAAGATTCAATCTGCGCAAGGGTTGAGATCACATCTGAGGTGGGCGTATTGGTCATAGACTGAATCGAGACAGGCGCTCCCCCTCCAATCAGGACGCTGCCTAACCTGATTTGCCGGGTCTGTTTTCTGCTCTGCTTTATCATCATAAAAATCACCTTTAACTCGGTTCAGAGATGGTTTTGTCAATTGTGGATTTTGTCAACCAGTTTCACATTTCACGTGAATAAATCTTGACATATAATTGCCCTGAGCGTGATTGTAAATGATAACAAAGATAGAACAAATGCAAGTAAACGTGGTGTCAGCCATGTTTGGGAGCTTAAGTATGCGTGACAAGATATTTGACAATCTGCGCGGCATTCAACGCGAAATGCTCAAACTGCTGGGTGAGGTGAATTCGCTGACGCGTGATCCCAATGCCATAGAAGAAGCTCTGGATGAGCATTGGCACCCGCATTGCGATGTCTTTCAGACAGATACAGAGTGGATTATCATAGTGGAATTGGCAGGTATGGATAAAAAAGACATCAGCATTACCACCACAGATGAATACATCCGCCTTTCCGGTGAACGGATTCTGCCCTCAAGTAACTGCCAGATAGTGTATTACAATATGGAAATCGAAACCGGCAGATTCGAACGGCAGATCTATTTTCCGCTCATAGCCATCGACAGAGACAATCCAAAAGTCACTTATGAGAATGGACTTCTGCGTATAGCCTATGCTCTGGAGCCTGTGATGGAGCGGATAATCGAGATCAGGTAAAGTGAAATATCTCTTTCCGCTGATTCTGCTTGCGCTTTTGACCGCCGGCTGTATGAGCAAATACTATGAACAGTTTGGCGGCTTTCCGATGGATACCAAAGAATTTACATTCCAGGATGAAACTGCAGATCTCAAACTGCAGGTCACCTACCGCTATCCCTATCAGGCTGCTGAATGGGACACTACCTCACTAAATCTGACTATCAAAATCATAATTAATAAAAAGGATGTGCAGAAAATGTACATCAACAGACTGGTGCTGGCTTCTATTGATAACACATATCTGTATTCCTATCCCAATCCCGCTGTCTATGATGCCTATGGCAAATACCCCATCCGCCTTGAATTCACTGACCCTGCAACAGGCGCTATTTTGATGTCTTCAGACCAGCCGAGTATTTTTACCATCAGCAGAACTTCTCCGGAATACGAAATCAGCCTCTCCTACAAAGTCAAAGCTGCCGACGGCGGCTGGCAGGACACAGTAAAAACCGCTCTGCTGGATATCTCGGAATTAAAAGTGAAGGTGGGACTGGATAATCCTGAATTCCTGCAAAGCAGGTGATATCTTATATTAAGGCAAGCTATTTCAGGACATATTTCTCAGACCGGACTTTGGTATTGACAAATCAGGGCTGTGTCAGAGACAGGTTATCTGATACAGAGGAAAGGTAAGTGAAACAAGACTACATCAGGAACTTTTGCATTATAGCCCATATCGATCATGGCAAATCGACGCTGGCAGACCGTTTGCTGGAATTGACTCATGTCATAGACATTAACGGCGGCGTGGCGCAGGTTTTGGACGATATGGATCTGGAGCGTGAAAAAGGTATCACCATCAAAAGCCACGCCATCCGCATGACCTGGGACTACAAAGGCGAAACCTATGTCCTGAACCTGATTGACACACCCGGACACGTGGATTTCAGCTATGAAGTGTCACGCGCTCTGGCTTCCTGCGAAGGCGCAGTCCTGCTGGTGGATGCTGCTCAGGGCATTGAAGCGCAGACGATGAGCAACCTTTACCTGGCGCTGGATAACAATCTTGATATCCTGCCCGTGATCAATAAAATAGACTTGCCAAAAGCCGACATAGAGGGCACGGAACACGATCTGATGGACATTATCGGCGTCCTGCCGGAAGAAATAATCAAGGTCAGCGCTAAGACAGGCCTGAATGTGGAACAGCTTCTGGATGCAATCTGTGAAAAGCTTCCCGCTCCCAAAGGCATTGATTCACATCCTCCCAAAGCCCTGATTTTTGATTCCTACTATGATGTCTACCGGGGCGTGGTTGTCCTGGTGAGAATGTTTGACGGCTCACTCAGAAAGGGAGACAGGATCAAGCTCTTCTCTAATGAGCACGAATATGATATTGAGGAAATTGGCTATCTGGGCATAAAATTCATCCCGCAGCCAGGTCTGTCCTCTGGTGATGCGGGCTACATCATTGCCAATATCAAAGAAGTTGCTGATGCTCGTGTGGGCGATACCATCACTCTTGCCAAAGGCGGTTGTGCAGAGCCTCTGGGCGGATTTCAGGAACCCAAACCCATGGTTTACAGCGGCATCTTCCCTATCAACGGCGAGGATTATGAAAACCTGACTGAAGCCATGGCAAAACTGAAGCTGAATGACGCCTCCCTGGTCTATGAAAAGGAAGCTTCCGCAGCTCTGGGATATGGCTTCCGTTGCGGATTTCTGGGCATGCTGCATCTGGAAATCGTTAAGGAAAGGCTGTATAGAGAATACAACGTCCCCATTATTGCGACCACTCCCAGCGTCCGCTTTCTCATCAAACTCAAAGACGGCAGCGATATTGTTGTCTATAATCCAATTGACTTTCCCGACCCGACCAGGATAGAACAAGTCCTGGAGCCGATTATGGAGACCGAAATCATCGTCCCGACTGACTATATCGGCAATATTATGAAGCTGGCGCAGGAGCGCAGAGGCATTCAGAAAAACATTCAATACATAGACGAGAAGCGCGTTGCGCTGCATTATCAGATGCCTCTGATTGAAATCATCTTTGACTTTTATGACAAGCTGAAAACCGTCAGCCGTGGCTATGCCTCAATGGATTACGCCTTCCTGGAAAACAGGCCTTCCGATGTGGTCAAAGTGGATATCCTCATCAACGGCGAAAAGGTTGATGCCATGAGCTTTATCTGTCATATCGACAAAGCTCACAACTGGGGCAAAAGCGTTACAGAGACTCTTTCCGAAGTCATTCCCAAGCACCTCTTTAAGATTGCTCTGCAGGCTGCCATCGGTGCTAAAATCATTGCCCGCAGCACTATCAACGCCCTCAGGAAGGACGTTACAGCCAAGTGCTACGGCGGAGACATCACCCGCAAACGCAAGCTTCTGGAAAAGCAGAAAGAAGGCAAAAAGCGTATGAAAGACATTGGCAATGTGTCAGTTCCGCAGGAAGCTTTTCTCGCCGTTCTGAAGGCTGACAGGGAGTAGCTTTAGCTCCTTCTGATGACGCTTCCGGCTGCTGCACGAAAATGAAATACATAAAGACTATCATCGCCATTTTTATTCTGTTCTGCTGTGCAGGCAGTGTCTTGGCGCAAACCAATCTCACGCTCAATCAGGTGGTGCTGGAAGGCTTGACAACACTTTCTGCCAGCGACTTGATTAAAGAACTGAATCTCTCTTCCAGGCAAGTTTTTGAGCCTGAACTTGGTAACATAATTAAAGACAGACTGCAGCAAGCCCTCACCCACAAAGGCTTTTACTTTGCCACCATTGCACAGAAAGACATTATCCCGGTGGACAGCACACGTGTGAATCTGGTCTTTCTAATTGACGAAGGCTATGCCGGAACCCTTGATGCAATCAGGTTTTCAGGCAACCGCTATTTCTCTGAGGATACGCTGAACCGGTTGCTGAATCTGAGCTCTGACCGCGGACTCAGTCTGAAACAGCTTTCCGGCATAATGAATAAAATCCTCAATCTTTACACAGAGCGCGGTTACTTGTTTGCAGAGGTAGCGCTGGATTCCCTCAGCGCTCAAAAAAATAGGCTTTCTGCCGTGGTCAGAATCACAGAAGGACCATTATTTCGAGCTGAGAAATATCTGTTTACCGGAAACA
>JAWOHU010000124.1:0-11809 GCA_046485025.1 Cloacimonadaceae bacterium (SeqCode)
CTGCGGCTGGTTTTCCGGCATCATGAGGTTTGGCAGCAGCCTGATGATTGATTCCGGCAACGATTCCGATCTCGATATGTTCATTGCCAAAATCAATACCTCCACCTCTGCCGATGACATGGTTATGCCCTTCAGCACACAAGCAGTCAGGGCTTATCCCAATCCGTTCAGTGACAGGATCAGCATCACAGTTGATAAATCACAGACTGGTGAAGAGAAATCAACTCTGCTCAATATCTATAACGTAAAAGGCGAAAGAGTTAACCGCCTTGCTCTTTCCCGCCGGGATGAAAATTCCCTGCAGACAGAATGGAACGGCATTAGTGAAAAGGGTTTGCGCTGTCCTGCCGGCGTGTATTTTCTGAAGCTCGGCGGTTCAGACAGCGGCGCGGCAAAAATCCTGCTTCTGAATTAGGATTTACTCTTGTCAGGCTGCCCGGCTTCACTACAATCCGCTTGACAAATAACTCTGATTTAAAAATTTAGCTAAACTACACAGTATAGAGTGGGCCTATAGCTCAATTGGTAGAGCTTCCGGCTCATAACCGGACGGTCGGGGGTTCGACTCCCTCTGGGCCCACCACTTCTGCCTGCTGCGCAGGAATTATATATTATATATTATAAATTATAAATTATAAATTATGAATTATAAATTACAAATTACCGCTGCCGCCCTCCGGAGTTGTTTACATCCATAAATCACTTTTTGTGCATAATTGAGACTTGCCGTCCACCGGGTAGCCTCCTGCTCAGCACCTCTGCCCGGGCACAGGAAATCAGCAAGCTAAGCTCAAGTGCGCACCAATTAACAAAAGAGGTTTGTAGTTCTGCCTTCAGGAAGGTGGCTGAGCATTGGCAGAGAATTGTGTATGTAAGATACCTGCGTAAACGCAGAATTACGAATTATGAATTACAAATTATAAATGGGTGTAGTTCTGCCTTCAGGAAGGTGGCTGAGCATTGGCAGAGAGTTATGTATGTAAAGATACCTGCGTAAACGCAGAATTACGAATGACGAATCCAAAGTGTCACATTGAGCTTAGTCGAAATGTCGACACTGGCACGGTGTCTTATCCTTCTACATGCTCATCCTTCGACTATGCTCAGGATGACACTTTGGGGCTCAGGATTACACCTGCGCAGGAATGACAAATCAATAGGTACAGGCGCCCCCGCCTGTACCAAGACATGCGGGGACGCATGTCGCTACGATGGGCAGGAATGACATCAGTTTGCAGTTCTGCCTGCAGGCAGTTTTGCTAACAAGGGTAGTGATGTATTATTTGAATAAAACCGCGTAAACGCGGAACTACAAACCTGCAGGCAGTTTATTCAAAGTGATGGAGTTCGAGTTTGCCGTCGATGACGGTGACGTAGGAATGGTTGATGAGCCAGTCGCCTGAGTTGGCATAGACGCCTTTACCCATGGGCATTACGCAGGGTTCGTGGGTGTGCCCCATGATGACAAAGTCATAGTCTTTGAGCAGTTCCGCCGCGTAGTTTTCCAATCCCTGTTTTTTTTGCTGCTGGAGTTTTTTTGCCACTCTTCTTAACCGGCTGCTTCTGGAAAAGGCTTTGCCGATGGCAAGCGAGAGGTCGGGATGGATGATGGAAAACAGTTTTCTGGTGAAGGGCAGCCGGATGGTTTTGCGCAACAGTTTGTATTTTGTGTCATTGGTAGTGTGCAGGTCGCCATGGGTGAAATATATCTTTTTTCTGTCGGTTTCCAGCACGAAGGCATCCTGAAACAGCTCCACCTGCAGTTGGTCAGGGAAGAAATCGCCGAACCAGAAATCGTGATTGCCGCTGATATAGACAATGCGGCAGCCCTTTTCACGGATGTCGGCAAGGATTTTGAGAACAGGGAAGTAGGCTTTGATGATGGTGTATTTCCAGTCGTACCAGAGGTCAAAGATATCGCCGTTGAGAATCAGCCAGTCATAGTGTCCAGGCAGGGTTCTTAAGAAAGCCAGAGCTTTGGCATTGAGCTCTTCATCCTCAGGGCAGGAAATGGCAAACTTATAATGCAGGTCTGAGATGGCGCAGATTTTCATGCTTATTTATTGGTCACGTAATAGACGATGTTGACGCCGAACCTGAGAGCTTCCTCACGCACTTCGGGAGGGTCCTTGTGCGTGTCAGGGTCAGCCCAGCCGTCACTGATATTGGATTCATAGGTGTAGAGCAGCATCAATCTGCCGGTGTCGTCAAAGAGCCCGAAGGCCTGAGGCGGTTTTTTGTCGTGCTCATGGATTTTGGGCAGTTTGGCAAAGGTAAAATAGCTGCTGAACAAAGCAAAGTCAGGACTCAGCTCAATCAAATCGCGTTCCGGAAAGATGCGTTTGACCTCTCTGAGAAAGGATTCATCCATGCCATAATCATCATCGGCATAGAGAAATCCGCCCCGCAGCATCCACTCCCTCAGGTAGTCCAGTTCGCGGTCTGTGAAACGGATGTTGCCATGCCCGGTCAGATAGGCGAAGGGATAGTCAAACAACTTCATATCGCCGGCTTTGACGATATCCTGGTCGGTGGGAAAATTCGTATTAAGAGTCCTGTTGACATATTTTGCCAGGTTGGGCAGAACTTCAGGGTCGTTATACCAGTCACCGCCGCCGTCATACTGCAAGCGGGCAAAAGCTGTGCGGGCAGGCAGAAATGTCAGGTTCATTATGACTACTAAAATCAATACTAATAAGGGTTTCAGGCTGTTTGACATAATCAGTTCAGGATGTCCAGAGAGATGCAGTGCACTCCATCTGCCACCACGGCGTAGAAGCAGTTGTCATAAGCATCGTATTCAGAAAGGAACTGGAGCTTTTTATCAAACAGAATTTCGGTGATTTTATCGCCGGAATTAACATCATGTATGTAAATCCCTTTTTCCGAAGGGACAAGCAGGATACTGCCATTGATACGAGGATCTTCATCATTGCTGAGTTCAAGAGGTGCAAAGGCTTGGCGAACCAGAATTCTGTCATCAGTGGGTTTGCTCCAGGAAATATTATCACCATTTCTAAGACAAACCATCATCTGATTGTCCAAAAAAACAATCAGGTTGTTCCGAATGATTTTTATACCTTTGACATTAACGGCAAAGTCTTGTTTCCATTCCAGCTTTTTCGTGTTTTTGTTAAAAGCCATCAGATTATTGTCTGAAGCAATGTAAATGTTTTTGGTGTCAAAAGCGGGATTGGCGGTTATGAGGAAATTCAGGTCAGTCTGCCAGATTTGGTTCAATCTTATTTGACGGGCAGGCAGATTGGCAAAGCGTTCTATCTTTTCCAACTGGCGTTTCAGGGTTTCTGACTCAATGTTCAGATATTGGGGTATCTGCTCCATGGTGAGGCTGCTCTTGCTGGTCAGCAGGATTTTCATTTTCCTGCCTGTGCTTTCAAACCAGCGGTTGCCGAATTGCATATAGAGCAGAGCCAGAAGGGTTAGTATTATAATGATAAAAGCGCTGATCTGGAAAGGCTTGATACGTGAGCGTTTCACAATACTTAACTTGCTCTTGCTTTCCAGCAGCAGATAGCAGCCGTTGGATTCTTCAAACATTGATATCAAGAGTGTGTTAATGCTTGCGTAGTCGAAATTCATCTGCATCAGTTGGTCGGCAAAGACGCTGGGCAGAGCTATCAGATATTGGTTTTCGGGCAGAATTATGCGTTTGGGTTTGACGCTGATGTCATTCTCGGAAAGACCTAAAAGCTGCATCTCGTCGAGGGATTTGACGTGAAAGTTGTTCCACGACCTGCCGACCGGTTTTAAAGTATCTTTCTCCACCAGACCGCTCAGCATTCTGCCAAATTCCATTATATAGAGCTCGTTGTCATACATCACTGCCAGAAAGAGAGAAATGCCTTTTTCTTTGAGGTTGGTTTTGCGGAAGGCGGCATGCATTTTCCAGTGGTATTCACTGAAGAAATCCTTCAGCCAGCTTTCAATCTCGACCTTGGAAGTCTGTCCCAGGGCGGAATTGCGCAGGTCTATTTTAATCTGAATCTGGATTTCTTCCAGGATGGGATCTTCTTCAGGGTGCCAGGTCAGCAGAAACCAGCCGAACCTGCCGTCCTGAGAGGAATTAAGTTCAAACATCCCATTCGGGAAATTATCTTCACGGTCCTTAAGTGTAATCATCTATGACCACCATTTAATAAAACTTCTGTAGAATACCCTGACCAGGGTGGGAAAATCCATCAGCATATTTGTGTAGGAGGCATTTGCCAACGGACACCAGCATTCTTTTTTGTGGATGGAGCGGCGTTCCAGTTCTGCGGCAGGAGAAAACCAGATGTGCTTAAAATCATATTCCTGCTTGCGCAGATTGCCCAGAGACTTTGCCTTGATGCAGCAAGCCCAGATATCCCCATCGGGAGAAATCTGTGCTGAAGCGACTCCTGAATAGCAGGGAATGATTTGTCTTTTATCGCGCATAATTTTCTTTACAAGGTTGTAGTATTCAATTCTGAAAGCCATAGTGATTTTGCTCATACCGGCAAAGCGGTCATGCTTGATGCGATGGATGAGATAGTCGATGGCAGATTTGTATGACAGCTCAGAGGGCGTAATGTCTGCTCCCATCGTATCAAGCTCGACTCTCTCCTCGGCAATTTCTGTAATGTAGGAATCAGGATGCAGTTTCATCAGGTAGTTGGCAATGGCAGGAAAAGTATCAACATTGAACTTCGAAATCACGGTGTGGATGCCGACGGAAAGGTTTTTATAGGGCAGCGCTTTGAGTTTCTGAAAAGTGGAAATCACTTTTTTATAATTGCCGGGCACGTTGCGGATCTGGTCGTGCTGCTCTTCAATCCCGTCTATAGAAAGATTGATAATGATTTGAGCACCGGGACAGGCTTTGACAATCTGCTCGGTCTTGTCGACAATGGTCTTAACCAGCAGACCGTTGGTCGGGATGTTGATAATACGGGGTTTGGAGGCTTTGTAAATAGCTTCGGCAATCTCGGCTATGTCTTGCCTGAGAAAAGGTTCTCCACCGCTGAAAGTAATCCAATAGGGCGCATGACCGATTTTCTTGAAGATTTTTTTATATTCATCCACGGTCAGGTTTTTGGCTGATTTTTTCCAGATGTTACAGGTGCTGCAGCGCGAATTGCAGGTGTATAAAAGGCTCACCGTATAATTCATAGGCAGCAGCCTAGGAAAACCCAGCTTTTTCATTATGTAGTAACAGAACATTTTCGGTAGCAATGACAGCATAACTTCTCTATTAATCCAGGTTTTTGGTGGTTGAGGCAATATCCCAGGCAAAGGGATTTTTCTTCTTGATGTGATAATCTATGGAACCCAACAGGCGGCAATATGCTTCCACCAGAACGACCCAGAGCAGCTTGCCGATCTGGCTTGGCTTGGCTTTGATTTCATCGATTAGTATCTTGAGCAGGACACCGCTTTCCTGGGATGAGACCTTGTAATTATGCTTCTGCAGCAGCCAGAGATGTCCGTTCTGGATACGGCGGCGCTGCTTGATAAAGTCCTTCCAGTTTTCCGGACCCTTATTATAGATGATGGCGTCCGGCACGTATAAAAGTTTCAGGCGCTTGCTCTTGATGATGGCTTCAATGCTCGCTTCGTCCACTGCCGAGTCTTTGGGGATGGATGTAAAAACACGTCTGAAGGCAATCATCTCGCCCAGCTTGGGATTGAGCAGAGCCATCCTGTGATGCAGTCTCCACAAGAGGTGCACGCCATAGCCGATCAGGGTGTTTTCATCATTGACGGGTGTCGGTCTGCCCCCTGTAGCGCCTATAGAAGCGTTGGCAAAAGGCGCAACCAGTTTTTCTATGGTATCGGGAGCAGGAATGGTGTCCCCGCTTTCAATAATCAGGATCTCGGATTTGGCTTCCCTGAGGAAGATATTGATGGCAGAGGATTTGCCGCTGCGCTCCTTTTCACAGATAAGCGAAACCTGTGGATGCGTCAGGGCAAATTCGCAGACCAGATCATCTGTTCCGTCTATGCAAGCGCTGGAGACAACTATTATTTCTGCGATTTCCACCGTGGTCAGTTGCTGTTCACACAAGGCATTGAGCAGCTTGATGATGTTGCCTGCTTCGTTGTAGGCAATCACGCCAATGCTGCAGGCAAGTTTTGTGTTTCTTTCAGGTTTGATATTGAGCATCTAATTTATACCATTCTTTTCTGAGAGAGCTTTGAATTTGATATCCTGAAAGACAGCATCCAGGATGCCGTTAACAAACTTGTTGGAAGATTCGCTGCTGTATTTCTTGGCAACCTCGATGGCTTCATTGATGACAATGGGAGCAGGCGTATCAGTAAACATAATTTCATAGATCGCCACCCTCAGGATGCTGCGGTCGAGATGTGCAATCCGCTCCAGGCTCCAGTTGTCAGAGTGCTTTTGCAGCATTGCTTCGATGTCTTCCAGATGGATAATGGTGTTCTTGATCAGTTCTTCGGCAAAGAGCAGAGAGCCGTGATTTTCAGCAATGTGCTCATGCTCAGCCATCTGGCTCAGAATTTCAGGATATGCATTGAGCTGATTGAATTCCCGAAACTCGTTTTCCGTTTCAGAATAGTCAAGTGCATAAAGCGTCTGTATGGCAAGTTCTCTGGCTTTACGCCTCAGACCCATTAAATCAGCTCCTTAAACAGGCTGACCATTTCCAAGGCTGCTGTTGCAGCGCTGAATCCTTTGTTGCCGCCTTTGGTGCCGGCTCTTTCAATCGCCTGTTCAATAGTGTCAGTCGTCAGGATTCCATAGACCACCGGCAGACCTGTCTGCAAGCTTACTTGAGCGATTCCTTTGGTGACTTCTGCACTGATATATTCAAAATGAGGAGTAGCTCCTCTGACCAACGCACCCAGGCAGATTACTGCATCAAACTTATTGGTCTGAGCAGCTTTCTGTGCTGCCAGAGGTATCTCAAATGCTCCCGGCACCCAGATTATTGTGATGTCCTTGTCTTTCACTTCGTGACGCAGCAAGCAATCCAACGCTCCTTCCAGCAGTTTCTTGCTGATGAGCTCATTAAACCTGCTGATAACGAGGGCAAACTTATAGCCTTTAGATACCAGTTTTCCTTCGATAGTCTTCATTAAGGCACTCCTTTGTTTCCAATCGGGTTGGAAAATTTGGGTTTGTTGTCAATATATCTCAATGCCAGTTTTCCTTCAAGCAAAAAGTTATGAACAGCGTTTATCGGAAAAAAAGCTTGACCATTACTGAGTAAAATAATTAATCGAAAAAATGGAGTAACAGATGAAAATTCATTTTAGAGACGTACAGACAGGCATGGTGGAAGCACGTGCAGTGATAGAACTTGAACCCGGCGTTTATCTCAATGAAGTCACCCTACTGAATATCGACGGTCAGCTTGTAGTTGAATTTCCCAGGAAAAACTTTAAGGGCAAGGACGATCGCACCCATCATCTGGATATCATAACTTTTGAAAATGAGGATAAACAGGTTTTGTGGGAACTGCAGATTAAAGAGGCATACAGAGCCTGGCGCAAGGAAAATAAAAAAGTCCTGGTTTATGAAGACAAACCTGCTTCCGAATCCTCAGATGAAAGACCTCCCCGCAGACCCTATAAGGAACGCTCCTATGATGATAAACCCAGGGGCGAACGCTCTTACTCAGACAGAAAACCGCGTGAATATTCTGACAGAAGCAGCAGACCCGGACACTATGACAAACCTTATGGGGATAGAAAACCCCGTGCTGCCTCTGACAGAGACGGCAGATATGGTTCCAGGGACAAACCTTCCGGCGAGAGACGCAGCTATGATGACAAACCCCGCAGGGAAAGGGTTCCGCGCCAGGAAACTTCGTCTTATGATAAGCCCTCCAGGGGAAGATCCACCCAATCAGATAAACCCAAACGGCAATCAAAAACAGGAGCATCAGCTAAACCCCGTTCTGTGAAATCTTCCAAGCCAGGGACTAAACGCACCAAAAAATAAATCTACAATAAAATAAATATGGAGGATGATTATGATTACTGATCTTAATCAAATTCTGGCTACCAACATCAAGACAATGAAGCGTAGTGCCATCCGTGAACTGCTCAAGCTTATCGCCAATCCTGAAATCATTTCTTTTGCAGGCGGATTGCCCTCTCCGGCGACTTTTCCTGTTTCTGAACTTAAGACAATCATAGCTGAGGTAATGGATAACGAAGCACACATCGCTCTGCAATATGGCGCTACAGAAGGAGACAACCTGCTTCGCACCATGCTGGTCAACCGTTACCGCAAACAGGGTGTGGAAGTATCTCTGGAGAACGTAATTATTACTACGGCTTCCCAGCAGGGTCTGGATTTAATCTCCAAGATATTTATCGACCGCGGGGATTACGTCATTGTCGGTCTGCCTTCCTACCTGGGCGGGCTCAGCGCCTTTAACAGCTATGGCGCTAACCTGATTGGCATCCCTATGGACGCAGAGGGCGAGGACCCCAACATACTGGAAGACAAGCTAAAAGAACTGCAGGGTATGGGCAAAAAACCCAAGTTTATTTACCTCATTCCTGATTTTCAAAATCCTGCCGGCATAACCATGACCGAAAAGCGCAGACTGGAAATCATTGCTCTGGCGCATAAATATGACGTTCTGATTATTGAGGACAGCCCCTACAGAGAATTGCGCTATGAAGGCAAAGACCAAAGAACAATTTATGAGCTTGATAACACTGGTCACGTAGTTCTGCTGGGCACTTTCTCCAAGATTTTCTGTCCCGGCTTTCGCATTGGCTGGGTAATCGGACATCCCGATGTTCTGGACAAAATGGTGGTCGCCAAACAGTCTACAGACCTCTGTACGCCTGCCTTTACCCAGAGAATCGTAGCCCGCTACATGGAAAAGGGCTTGTTGGATAAGAAGATCGAAGAGATCAAAGTGATGTATAAAGAAAAACAGCAGAACATGCTCCAACTGCTCAAGGACAACATGCCGGAAAGCTTCAGCTGGACCCATCCAGAGGGCGGTCTTTTCCTCATGGCAAAAGGGCCTGAGCACATTGATACCACCGAACTGCTGAAAGCTGCCATCACTGAAGAGCAGGTTGCCTATGTGGCAGGAAGCTCTTTCTTCTGTGATGGCAGTGGCAAAAATACAATGCGCCTGAACTTCTCCTATGAAACACTTACCAAGAACAAAGAAGGCATAGAGCGCCTGGGACGCTTTCTAAAGAAACATGTATAGAACTTGAATGGATTCCTACCTCCTCAGGAATGACATGTTATAAAAAAAGGCACAGGTTTTATCCTGTGCCTTTTGTTTATTAGACTTATTTTTTTAGAAAAGGAAGGTCAGGCCGAAGTTGAAAGCATCAACTGAGCTGTTGTAAATTCCGAACATGTTTTCTGATGTCTGCGGAGTAATTTTTCTCTCGTCAAACATTATGTGCTCATAATTTACATCGATTATCCAGTTACCCAGGTGGAATCCCAGTCCGACGTTTCCGCTGTATTTATCAGAAATATCCGGCAGGGTCGGATTCAGTGTGTTATATGGAATCGGGGATTCGTCATAGAAGAAACCGCCGCGCAGAGCCACTTTATTGAACTTGTATTCGGTTCCGAAACTGAATCTGAAAGTATCTTTCCACAAAGTAATCATTTCTGATTCTTCCATAGTAGTGGGTCCGATTACAGCAGGCGGGTCAAATTCGATTATGATTGTGTTCAACGTATTCCAGAAAGTGTAGCTGACATCAGCATTGATAGTCCATCTGGGATTGGGTTTGATGGAAACGCCGAAACCAATGTCGCCTGGCAGATTGAGGTCGGCTTTGATATCTGTCGTATCGCCAATCACAGCATTCACGGCATAAAGATAAGCATTGGGATTCTCAGCCATTACCTGAGACATATAATTGACATAATTGCTCAGCCAGGTCCTGACTGTGGCTTCACCATCCATCTTGACTTTGGCAGGCATCTTTCCGGAAATACCCATTGTGGCGTGCTCATTGATTTTATACATCAGACCCAGGTTTCCGCCAAAACCCAGACCGGTTCCTTCCAACTCCATTAAAGTCGGCAGATTGTATCCGAAAGTCCCGTGAGGCTTGACTTTGGTGATTTCAATCATGCCATAATAGACACTCAGACCGGCACCCAGAGCAAAGTGCTCAGAAAACTGATATGCCACTGTCGGATGAATGTCCACGATTCCGATGGAACTCATCATTTCCTTTTCAGGAAAACCCTCTGACCAGGTAATTGCTGTCAGAGTCGTATCAGTTGGGGAAATGAGATTAAAGTTTCCGGTGGGAAGGTCATAAATGTCCCATTCCGCGCCCAGGCCGTAAGGAACATAGACTCCCAGACCAAACTTCATTCTGCTCTGTCCGCCCTTAACGGCGTACAGGTTGGGAAAGAGCCATAGTTTTTCTTCGGCAGTGATGGCTTCACCCGAAATTCCGGGCAGGATGTCTTCACTCTGATATTCCGCAACCGGCATGATGCCAGCCCCGGCAAGCGTGATAAAACTTCTTTCCATAAATCCCAGTCCGGCCGGATTCCAATACATGGCTGTGCCGTCGTCTGCCAGTCCGCGGAAAGCTCCGCCCAGACTGATAGCCTTTGAGCCTATGCCAGATAGAGCAAAACCGCCGGCAAATAACGAACCAACACACAAAGTAAGCAGGATTACTGTTAAGAGCCCGAGTTTTAATGTTCTCATCGTTTTTCTCCTTGTTTTTTCGTTAGTGTTTATATTGTTAACGTTATGAGATTTAATATATTAACTCTCATAATCAAGTCAACATAAATCTTTCGGTTCGAGCCTAAATCACTCTGTAACATATAAATATCTATTTTTACAAATCCCTCCACCTCTGACTTTTCCATTGCTATTTAACGTCTTCACTCTCTGCAAGAAAATCCAATTCAATTGCCTCTGACGGATTTTCCAATTCCTGCATTTCATCAACATCGTCTGCATCCGGAAGTATTTGTTCCGGCAGTCGGGATTTGGCTTTGACACCCAGCTTGATTAGTTTGCCGGCTTGTGAAATCAGGTTTCCTCTGCCTTCAGACAATTGTGAATGCGCCTTCTGATAAGCTTCCTGACTTTTATCGAGATGCTTTTTTATCTCTGTCATGCTATTCACAAAGCCGACGAATTTCTCATATAATCTGGCGCCTTGTTCCGCAATTTCATTGACGTGTTTTTTCTGGTCATCAATTCTCCACAAGCTGCCCACCAGCTGCAACGTAATCAGCAAAGTGGAAGGACAGACCAGCAGCACTTTCTTTTCAGAAGCAAATTTATAGAGTTCTGAATCATTATTAATGGCAACAAAATAGGCAGCTTCCACAGGTATGAACATCAGCACAAAATCCAGCGTGTTAATGCCTTTCAGGTCTTCATATTTCTTTTCAGAAAGTTCGATGACATGTCTGCGGATGCTTTTCAGATGCTCTTTGATGCCGTTTTCCTTGTCAATGTCATTAACTGCGCTGAAGTATCTTTCATAGCCGGTCAGGGAGACTTTTGAATCAACGATGATCTGTCTGTTGTCAGGCAGATTGACCACGATGTCCGGCCTTAGGTTTTCACCTGTCTCGTTTTTATAATTCGGCTGTGAGAAATAGTGCAAACCCTCTTTCAGCCCCGTAAAATCCAGAATCCGCTTCAGATTGATTTCGCCCCAGTCGCCCTGAGTTTTGGTATCCGATTTGAGCGCCCGAACCAGATTATTGGCTTCCTGGCTGAGAGATTCGTAGGCAGTGTGCATCTTTTTGACTTCTTCCGCCAGACTGAATCTTTCCTTTCCTTCTTTAATATAGACTTCCTCGACTTTGGCTTTGAAG
>JAWOHU010000193.1:0-4171 GCA_046485025.1 Cloacimonadaceae bacterium (SeqCode)
GACAAAAGGTCAAAACCTTGGTTGATACCAATCTGAAAGCAGGCAATCACACTCTCAGATGGGACGGCAAAGATAACAACAACCGCAGCGTCACCAGCGGCATCTACTTCCTGAGAATGCAGACAGGAACATACAACAAGACCTCCAAAATGGTCCTGATGAAATAGCGACCCCACATCTCCTTATGCATACAAAAGCAGCCGGTGTTTTTATCCCGGCTGCTTATTTATATTAGTAGCTTTACTGTAAGTGACAGGAATGTGGAATAGTGGAATAGTGGAATAGTGGAATAGTGGAACAGTGGAATAGTGAAAAACCCCGGAGGGGGTGAAATATCATAGGCTGGGGTGTAAACCCCAGTATAGATGCAAACAAGGAATTTAACCCCGGAGGGGTGACACTTGCTCTGACTTCGTGGTTTCCGGCAGTGACACTAACTTCTGTTTTACGAAGTCCTAAATTCCCTTTCAGTATAGTGATTCCTGATAGGCGGGGGAATTTCGAACTCCGGAAAACCCACTATGACGGCAGCAGGCATTCCTCGCAGTTTTCCAGATTCGATGAGAAGTGTTTCCACACTGTCTGCGGATTGTCCGTACTGTTGATTTTGCCCATCAGGACTTTGTCGCTGAGCGTTTTTGCCAGCATCTGCAGAATATACAATTGCACGGAGGGATTGGCTTCCGGCGTGATGATAAAGAAAATCCAGCGTACGGGTTTGTTGTCAGGGCTGTTCCATTCCAGTCCTGTCCTGTTTTTCACGATGAAGATGAGCGGGTGTACCAGCCCTTCCAGCCTGGCGTGCGGGAACGCCAGCCCTCTGCCCATGGCGGTTGTGGTCTGTTCTTCCCGTTCCAGGATTTCATTATGAACAGTCTCATAGCCGAGTTGGGTCTTATTGGCAATCACTTTACTGAAGTGGTCCAGCAGTTCCTCGCGGGTTTTGAAATCTGCATCCAGAACGACTGAATCGGTATTGAAAACAATCTGCAGCAGTCCTTTCCTTTTCTTTCTGAGAGCCTGCGAGAGCCACGGTCCGAACACTATGGTGGAGATGATGGAAGCCACGACGATGGCGACAAAAATCTGCTCTGATATCAGTCCTGCGGAAAAAGCCAGAATCGCCACCACGATATGCATTTCCCCGCCCGCAGTATGGCAGATGGCAATGGTCTGCAGATCGGATTTATCCTGTTTGGCAAAGATTGCGCCCAGATAGGCTCCCAAATAGCGGACTCCGATGCCCAGCACCGTAAACAGCAGAACCATCTGCCAGCTGAAGCTTTTGACGAAGTCCAGATGCAGACCTATATTGGCAAAAAAGACAGGCACAAACAAAGAATGCACCAGTCGGTTCATCACAAATCTGTCATTTTCGGAAAAGTGTTTAGCCTCGCCCAGCACGATGCCTGCTATGAAAAAGCCAAACAGACTGTGGATACCGATTTTCAATGTAATAGCGCCAAACAGCATTCCGATGATAAAGACGAAAGTGGTCTTCAGACCCGTATCAGCGCCGTATTTATCGTGAATCAGAGTCATTGCCTTATCCACGTAGGTTCTGAGCAGAGTCAGCGCCAGCACCGTGAAACCGATGGTCGCAACCACCAGTCTTATCACGACTGCAAAGTCAATCTGCGCCTGGCTGAACACGCCTAAAATTATGGTGAAAACCACCCACCCGATCAGGTCATTGATGGTCAGAGCCGAGATGATCAGAAAGCCAATGTCCGATTTTAAAATGTTGAGGTCATACATCACGCGGATAGCGACGGGAAGGGCGCTGATGGTCATAATGGTGGAAATGAAAAGGGTGAAAATCATGCGTCGGGAAGGGTCTATCAGAAAGGAATCGCCCACTAAAAAGTAAATTGGTATGAAAGCCAGCAAGACCGGCACTATCAGGTCGGTCAGTGAGATAGTCAGCGCCTGCCCTTTCTGTTTCCAGATGCGCCCGAAATTCACGTCCAGACCGGTTTCCATCAATAAATAAAAATTACCAAACCAGGCAATCGTCTCCAGCATCGAGATCTGCAAAGGCTCTCTGGGAAAGAGAAAGGACTGATATTCCGGAAACCATTTGCCGAAAATCGCCGGCCCTAAAATCAGTCCGACCAGCACCTCCCCCGTAATCGTGGATTGTTTGAATCTCTCAAACAGCAGTCCCACTGCTTTACTGATGCCCAAAAGCAGAGCAAATTGGATTAAAAAGATGAGTAGATTATGCTCGGTCAAAAATTTCATTTTCCATTCCGCTTTGTTCTTTCGTCTTTATCCGTGTATAATTTCTATCTTTATGTGACATAAGATGTTGGCAACAAAAAACAAGCTTCGGCTCAATCCCGCTTCCACATCACAATTGCCTCTTTCCAAATAATACAGCCCGCTTTGATTAAGTCAAGTATTTTTTTAATAGTTTGCTCTCTCCTTCCACTCATTCACTTTTCCACTTTTTCACATTCATCGTCCCTGCTTGCCAATCTTAACCAAATCTATGGCAAAAGCATATCTAAAGCATATCTAATGTGCTTTAACATACATTTACTATACATTTGATATACATTTGACACACATTTGATATACTTTGGGTTAAGGGAGCCGGGCAAGGGGAAAAATGGGAAAAAATTAGGGAAATAATTGGAAAAATTTGCTCTGAAGCACCTGTGATTAAAAACTCGATTTTATCATTTGACAGAAATATAGCATCAGGATAAGTTAAATTTATGACTTTTAGCCATAAGGAGTAGAGAATGAAAACAAGCACACTCAAACTGACCGTCCAGCCGCTGTGGACTTCGTATATGCAATGTTTTAAAGCGATTTCAGACTACCTGAAGCTGGGACATTCCACAGCAGAAATCTTCGGGGCAACGGGACACGCCTTCATTCTCAACATCCATCCGGAATTGTGTCCCAGCAGTGTAACCTGCTTTTTTGCGGAACCTCTGGACGAACGCGCCCGCAATCTGGGTTTCAGCGTGCATACAACAATTTTTGCACAGAGTTTTGAAGACTTCGACCAGCAGCAGAAGAAGACTTGGGAAGCTGCCAAAACCTTTCTGGACAAAGGAAAACCCCTTATCGGATGGGATCTGCAGATACCGGAATACTACATCATCAATGGCTATGATAAAGAAAATTATCTGTTTTATGACCTGAAGGGCCAACCGCAGAAAGTGAAGTGGAACAAGCTGGGCAAAGGCGAAACCACCATTGCAAATATCAAGAGAATTGAAAAAGAGGACACAGTTGCCGACCTCAATAAAACTCTGAAAGACGCTTTCAGCCTGGCTTTGGACTTTGCCAGGGGAAAAAAGGAATGGGTCTTTCCGGGTTACTTCAGCGGAAAAAAAGCTTTTGCAGTCTGGATTGAAGCCCTGCAGTCAGGCAAAGGAAATCACTTTGGCGCCGTCTATAATGCTCAGGTCTGGGCTGAGTGCAAGAGCTATGGCAATTTGTTTCTGCGAGAGTCAAAGAAAAAACTGAAATCCAAACTGCTGGATAAACTGATAGAGCACTATGACGTGCTGACTTGGTCACTGCAGAAAGTGGCTGATATTTACAAACCGGACAAGGAAAAATATACTTCGGAGGAAATCGAAACTGCGGTGGATGCGCTCTTTCTGGCTCAGGAAGCTGACAAAGCCGCTTTGGCAGAGATGAAACTGCTGCTCAGTCAGTTGTGATAACTAGTAAAAAGTTTTAATAAGATTCCTGCTTTCGCAGGAATGACTTATGTGGAACGGGCAATCCTGCCCGTTATAAAAAAACAGGCTGCTCAAAATGGGCAGCCCGTTTTTGTATAGTATTGTATTATCTATTTAAGTCTCAGTCTTGCTTTGGGAGCTTTCAACCGCAATCCTCTTTGGGTGGTGGTATTGGCTTTGAGAGCGACGCTGAAATCCCTGCCTGCCGAAATGTCAATAAAGGTGCCAACCGTCGGAACGTTGCCCAGACCGCCTGAACTGTAGCCCCAGGTGGCAATGCTGCCGTCGCTCCTAAGGGCAAGATTATGTCTGTAGCCGGCAGAAATCATGGTATAATTATTTCCGGCAGGAACAGTGGTTTGACCCGCGCTGTTCAGTCCCATGGCAATCAAAGTACCGTCAGTCCTGAGCGCAACGCTGTGCTGATCTCCGGCTGCAATATCCATATAATTCGTGCCAGGGAA
>JAWOHU010000232.1:0-3170 GCA_046485025.1 Cloacimonadaceae bacterium (SeqCode)
GTGGCTATTAAAGTATTGTTTCTGTAGATTTTGTAACCCAGCAGGGCACGTGCCTGAGCGGGTGCATTCCAGGCCAGATGGACATCCAGGTCATTGACGGTGGCAGTCAGATTGGTGGGAGGATTGAGGATTTCAACCCAGACACCTATTGTTACAGTATCAAGATAGATGTAGAACAAGTCTGCATCGCTGTAACCTTTGAACCCGAAATGATAGATTCCGGAGGTGGGAGCCTGCATAATGCCTTCTCCCAGGGCATAGCTGACAGTATTGATATTCTCATTTACAAAAATCTGATTGGTCATGTCGTCGGCAGTCGGTGCTGTTCCCCAGTAGAGAGCAAGCTTTTCTCCGTCCGTCGTGCTTCCGCCCCTGTAATAGAAGCTAACCCGGTAATAGGTATCCTGCGTAAGCTGCATGGGAGGCATTACCAGCCAGTCGTTCATAGCGTAGATGGTGTTAAAACGAATACGTGCGCTGTTTGGCTGGGAATGAGCTGTGCCGGTGTAAGTTTCCCAAGTGTAGGCATCGTTATTGGCATTGATGGCAGTCCAGCCCAAAGGCAGCGCAGGAGGAAATGCTGCGTCGAAATTCTGATTGTAAGGGAAAGTGGAGACCGTGGGATCTGCCAGAGTCGCGAAAGTCCAGACCGGGCAATCAATTGCATCACCGAACATGTTAAAGGGCACAATCTTCCAGTAATAGGTGGTGCTGTATGTAAAGTCAGCAGGGTCATAGGTGGCTGCGGTCTGGATGGTGCCGTTGACGATGTTGGTGGGAGGGTTGTCGGTGCCCAGGTAAACCTTGTAACCGTCAACAGTTCCGCCCCCTGAAACCCAGCTCAGATTAGTTCCGATGGGGACGTTGATGGCACTATTGGCAGGATTGGGATTCTGTGCTGCTGAAGGTGGCTCTCCGGCAGCGGGTGGTGTGAATTCAAAGGTCAGTCCGTTAGCGGGAAAGACTGTTGCATTCAAAACGCAGAAGTTGTTATTGGCAGTGCCGGCAGTGGTGGCAGACCAGTCTGTAGTGGTGGCGCGGTTATTGAAATCCAGATTGGAATCACCTCTTAAACCGACCTGTACTGCCTGTGAAGCCAGATGCGTCACAGTTGTGAAAGGTCCGTACACAAAAACCACTTTGTTGGCATTTTCCTGAAGCTGGATCTGGAACGTGATGTCGTCATCAACAGTGGAGATGGATACGCGCCGGTAGTTCTTCCACTGTACCGTAAAGACGCGGTTGGGCGCAGTTCCTGAAAGCAGGTACATCAGCACGCCGGTATCCCGGCTTTTGATGTCTCTGCCGATGGCGGCGACCACATTATTGGTGCTGGTTGCCAAGCTGATGGGCTGATTGCTGGTGACCACCTCCAAGCCCATGGCTAAAAAGCCGTTGGTGGCAATGCTTACGTCTGTGTAAGCCGAATCGTTGAAAGTGAAAGTGAAGCCCAAGGGAATCGCATTAAAAACTTCATTGTCATTGATTGCGCTTCCCAGGACAGTTCCCCCGCTGATTTCAGTGAATGTGCCCAGTGCTGAAGTGAACGAATATTCACTCACCATTGCCCATCCTCCTGAGACAATAATGGAAAGTAACAGCAGGAAAATAACTCGCTGTGTGATCTGTCTCATCTTTACTCCTTTCATTTTGCTATTTTATACCTGATTAGTTGAACACAATATATTTCGTCGAAAAAGAACAACTCCTATTTTTATTAACTTGTTGCAGTAACCAAATATGTCAAGTAAAAAAACACCTGTTTTTTACACACAGAGTTACAGAGGATGAATTACGAATTATTAATTATGTATTGAAAGATGTTATCAGTTATCGGTTATCAGTTATGAGTGGATGTGGAACGCTTGCTTTAAAGCCAGCGTTCCGATTTTGTCATTCCTGCGCAGACAGATAGCAAATTCTTTGGAGTTCAAACGCGGGAACATCTTTCTCTGGTATCTTATTGAAGGCGTTTGGACTTCAAAGAATCATGAACGGCATAATTAAAGTCCAAAGCCCATGGGTCTGGCTCACCCTTGATAGACTTTGTTGGCTTTGAACTCCAATTGCACAGAGATAAAACAGAGCCACAGAGTTTTCTTGATTTGGACTTCAAAGGTTAGTTCCTGATGTAATTCTGCGTTTACGCAGGTGTGTTAGCAGGTTACAAGAAATTTGCCTATTAAGTTACCTGCCTTGAGGCAGAATTACAGTCCTGTGCCGTTGTAGCGTAGATGTTTATCAGCTGTGAACCGGCATATTTATGCCGGTTTCGGTATGTAGTGTAGCTTTCCAAAGCTGCACAACTATTACGCAGGATTGAAACTTCTCTCATACGCTTGCGCATCATCCTAACGCTATAATTTTTCCACTTTTTTACAATCCTGCTACGCACTTGCATGATAAATAATAAGTTAAGTAGAGATAACCCATATATAAGGGCATTGGAGCGGTTATATCCGGGTTAAATATGGCTCAAACATAGATTATTGTGCAGGGGCGAACTATCTGCGGCAGAATAAGATTGAAATAGTCAGAAGTGATGTTCATAGAATTTCTGAGATTATGCTTGACACCATTTTCCAGAAAAATTATCGTGCCATTGAGTCGAATTTTTACCACTCGGTAGGGTGGAAAAGTATTTAGAGATGGGTAGAAAGCTACTTTTTACCGTGAGATGAAGTAATCAAAATGCTGATAAGGCGACCAACCTGAAGGGGGAAGTGCCATGCAATTTGGTCAGGATGCCAGGTATTTTACTGCTCGACAAGCACACAGCGGCAATGCGCCTGAAATCCGCATAGATACGTTAATTTCCATACAAAACTGTTGTGAAACGGGAAATCCATCTATTGTGCAGCAGCCACCTTGCCTAAGCAATAAGCCATACACCTTATTGCGGGCTGCCGGCAGCGCACTATCCGGATTTTCCACTTCTTTTGCAACCAAGAAAAATCAAACATTCGAAATCAAGCGCGGAAGCACAAATCGGCCGACCGGACACGAGTTTTTACAAAGTCTCACCTATAGCAAACCCGAACCGTGCCAGGGAGCAGATTTCCTATTCGCAACTGCTTTTAACCGTCAAAAACAAACGGTTTTACCTCTATCTCTCGTTTTTCGTATTGTTACACCCGGACAGGAGTTCAAGATTGTCCCCGACCGCGAGG
>JAWOHU010000021.1:0-3687 GCA_046485025.1 Cloacimonadaceae bacterium (SeqCode)
ATTTGGTGGAACAAGGCATTCCGGACAAAGAAATCAGCATCCAGCCTGTTACCAGCTTTCCAATGTATGACAACAATGGACACATCACTTCCTACAATTTGAATCAGAATTTGTTTGTCATCACCAATCAGCTTAACAAGATTGAGGAACTGGCTTTGAATCCTGATTTCTTTGCTGACAAGGGTTTGCTGCTTCAGATGTCCAATCTTTCCTATCTCTATACCAAGCTGCCTGAGATGAAAAAACAGCTCCTGGCTGATGCTACAACTGATGCCATGGAACGCGCCAAAGAAGTTTCTTCCGCTGCCAAAGCCAGGCTGGGTGACATGCGTGAAGCCAGAGGCGGTGTGTTTCAGATTACGGAACCCTATTCCACAGATGTTTCAGATTATGGGATTTACAATACCAGCACGCGCAACAAGAGCATTTCTGTCACTCTGACGGCGGTGTTTGTACTGAAATAGTATTATCTTAAATCCAGTTCCTTTTTGCTGAATTGTCTGTGCCTGAAACCCCTGTTGGGTTCTACTGAAATGTAATAAGGAAAGATGTTTTCAGCGCCGGCAGAGTCGTCAATTGCCAGCATTGTCAGTGACCCGCCATAAATTAGTCCAGTATCAATATCTATCTGAGCAGGTTTTCTGACTTTTTTGTCACGCACCACGTAGGGTGCAGTTTCTTCCTCTTCCCAGAAACGCAATAGCTTTGTCATCTGTTTGTAATAGCGGGTTGGTGTGTGACCATGAATGACAATCAGGTTTTCCCTAAGCTGTTGAGTCAGCAGCTGCCTGTTCCAGATCAGGGTTTCCTCCAGGTCACAGACATTCTGATTGATATATTCATGCAGACCTTTCCAGTCTCTGACAGCCAATTGCTCATCCAGAGCAAATCTGGGACTGGGAATTGAATGACTGAACAACAAATCCACAGGTTTGTCATTCTGCTCCAGCCTGACTAAATGACTGATTTCCAGCTCATTAAAGAAGTTTGAATACACCTCGTCAAGTTTCAGGATATCATCATATTGAAGTAAATCAGAAATCACTTTCTCATTGGGATGACTTTCTCTTTTAAACATAACAGACTGCGGATAGAAACTGCGGATGGTCTGCACTCCCCCATTGTAACTGATCCAGAAATTCCCCACCTTGATGTAATTGAAAGTCTTATTGTAAAAAGAAAGCAGCATCTCTTCATGATTACCCATCAGGGTCAAAGTCTCAAAGTCCTTCTTCAGCTGCAGGATCAAATCAACCACCTGTCTGGAAGCGGGTCCGCAGTCAATATAGTCGCCTAAAAATACTATTTTTATCTTTTCCTTTGGGCGGCGCGCTTCGTCATAGATGTAGTCTGCCAGTATCTTCAGGGGATCAAACATGCCGTGGATGTCGCCGATGGCAAAAATCATTGTCTTTCCTAATTCAGATAGAACCAGTGAATGGTGCCCAGAATCGTTCTGGGATGAGGGCTTAAGCCATACAGAATGTTCCCTCCCAAATTTTTCATCATCAACTGGAATTCAAATAAATCAGTGATTTTCACACCCAGCCAGGCATCTGCTACAATGGCTCCAAACACAGGATAAAAGGTCTTGTCTGCCATCCTGTAATCAGAATGCCCGGTCAGATTCATACCTCCGGACAGAGTATTCTCATAACCCATATCCCTGGTGACTTCGAACCGTGCCTGACCCTGAAACTCCGGCTGCTCCAGCATTTCCTTATGATACTGGTCCCACTGCTGTGTCTGTTCATAGGAAAATGTGTATCTGCCCAGGCTGAGACTGTATTGCAAAAGCGCTTCCGCATAGAAACAAGCAAAATCTGATGTCACCACATCATTGACAACATAGTCATATCTGCTGGTTGACAAATTCTTGCTTCCAAACTCAAAATTCAGACCCATCCTGCTTGGCTCTTGCTTGAATTTGTAATTCAGACCCACCTTGTTTTTGATAAACGCAGTCGGGAAGCTCAACACGCTGTCTGCATAAAGATAATTATCTGTTTTTGTATCAGTTACACCATTATAGGCGGCAAAAACCGCTCCCAGCCTGCCAATAAAGCTCGTGTAGCCCGCTTCCAGATTGACCAAGTCCAGTCCTTCTTCAGAAACAGCAGCCTGCGTTTCATAATCAAAATCAGCAATCTTTTTATCCACTTTGAGCAATACCTGGTGCTCAGGACGAAGGTTGTACTGATAAAGCTGCTGCAACTCCGGCAGGTCATTTTTGTAATTATACTGATAAGTCAGTCCTGCATCAGCAAACTTCGTTTTATAATCCCTTGCCAGTAAAAGCTGACTGGACTTGTATTCCTGCGCTGTCATGTTACCAAAACTACTGAACTTTTCTGTTTCAGTTTGCCAGCCTAAAGTCAGCCACGGCAGTTGCCATTTGACATACAGACTGCTGAGTTTCTGACCAATCTGGAACAGGCTATTGCTCTGCAGTCCCGGCAGTAGTGTAGTGGAAGGAATATTCAGATCATACTTTTCATAATTAGCAGACAGTTTTGTCCCCAGAATCGGCAAACTCAGAAATGCTCTTGTGGAAGTCTGGTCTGATATCACTTCCTGCCAGTAGCCATTTTGCACCAGCAGTCCGACTTCCGTGTAAAAATCCTCAACTCCCAGCAGATGATTTTTCACCACCTGCACCCGTGCAAAGTTAAATTCATAATCACCCAACCCGGCATAGACATCAGTCAGCATTACAGGCAGGTCATATTTTTCGTTGGCAAAAGATATCAGGCTGCCTTCTGTCTGAACGCTTCTGAAATTGGACAGCAGTTGAAAAGCCGGAGCGTTGTAACAGAGCCTCGCCGGCTGCAAAAAGCCATCTTTCATAATGACATAGGGCCGGCTGTTCAGACCCATCATAAAAAAGTTGGTGCGATACAATGTATCGTAGGTCTGCGGAGCGAAAACATCCTCTGCTGAAGTGTCCGAACTGAAGATCTGCTGCAGGTTTTCTGATTTCCGCTGTCTGTTTATCCAGTTGTCCAGAACCGCTTTATCAACTTGTCTGAGCGAATCTGAAACTGCCTTCAGATAAGGTGAGCGAGTCTGTTGACGCTTTACCAGACTGAGTTTGAGGGTCAGGCTGGCGTCGATGGCATTGCCTTCCACAAAGGCGGGAATGAACTGCAGAGTAGGTATCAGGTTCTCGATCAGAGGTTGCAGTTCTGTTTTACCATCCAGAATCTTGACTAAAGTCGTGGTGCTGTCTGCCTTGATGGAAACCAAAATGACAGTTTCAGCAGGCGAGTAGTCCTCAACCCAGTCGGAAGGCAATTCCAGAAGCGCTTCAGATGCCAAAAAAGGAGGAGTAAAACCACTTTCCTGAGCGGATAGAATGCCGGCAGCCAATGCCAGCAGAAGGATTATAACCAGCCTTGTTCTTTGTACCATATCCACGTCGTATGCAAATGATGAGTTAAATTGGGTTTGGGGTCAAAGCTCAGCAGCCGTCTGGCTTTGTCTATGCTCACAGTCCAGAAACTGCCCTGCAACTCTTTGAATTTCTGCAGATTGACTATTGATGATTTGGGCTGGAATTTATTGCGCAATTCGCCAAAAGCTGATACAGTAAATGCCAGTGCGTCAGGAACCGCTATATGCAAACTGAAGGTGTGGACGGCGTTCTGCATTGCATCGGCAAACATTTTATGCGTATAAGTCTGTCCG
>JAWOHU010000075.1:0-3770 GCA_046485025.1 Cloacimonadaceae bacterium (SeqCode)
AGAGAACATGTCGCCCGGGGTGATAAATCCGTAGCGTTTTCCCATCAGCCAGTTCTTCGAGCTTATTCCCTGTTTGAGAATAATGTGGAATACGTGATTCTGGAAAACAAGGTCGTTATTGTAGATGAATTCACAGGACGCCAGATGCCGGGCAGACGCTTTTCCGACGGATTGCACCAGGCTCTGGAAGCCAAAGAAAACGTTACTATTGAAGCCGGAACCCAGACCCTGGCAACAGTAACATTGCAGAACTACTTCCGCATGTATGAAAAACTGGCGGGCATGACAGGAACTGCAGCTACTGAAGAATCCGAATTTCAGGAAATCTACAAGCTTGGCGTGATGGTCATTCCGACCAATGTTCCTGTGACCAGAATCGACCATGACGACGTGATTTACCTGACCAAGAATGAAAAATATCAAGCTATTATAGATGAGATAACATTCTGGCACGAAAAGAGAAAACCCGTACTGGTGGGTACTGTCAGTGTGGAAGTTTCCGAAATCATCGGTCGGCTGCTCAGAAGAAAGAACATTCCTCATAATGTGTTAAATGCCAAGCAACACGAAAGGGAAGCTGAAATCATCACCGATGCCGGTCAGCCGGGTGCTGTAACCATCGCCACCAATATGGCTGGACGCGGAACTGACATCAAACTGGGGCAGTCAGTTGTGACTAAAACTTCCGAAGAATATCGTGGGTTATCCAGAACCGTGGATGATACAAACCCTTATGGAGTGCCGCTGGACGGCTTGCACGTCATCGGCAGCGAACGTCACGAAAGCAGACGCATCGACAGACAGTTAAGAGGACGTGCCGGACGTCAGGGCGATCCGGGCACCAGCCGGTTCTACCTATCCCTGGAAGACGATCTGATGAGGCTTTTCGGCTCTGACAGGATGGCTCCCATGATGATGAAAATGGGTATCAAACCCGGTGACGCCATTCGCCACCCCTGGATGACAAAAGCGGTGGAAAGAGCTCAGAAAAGAGTGGAAGAGCACAACTTCGAAATCCGCAGAAACCTGCTCAAGTATGATGAAGTGATGAACCAGCAGCGCGAAGTCATCTATTCCTACCGGCGCAACGTTCTGAAAGGTTTCAGTATGAAAAACGAAGTGCTGGAGATGATTAACGACTGTCTGGACAACCTGATTGATTTGCACATTCCGGAAGGGACATATCCAGAGGACTGGAATCTGGAAAGGCTCTGCTCCTGGTTCAAGACGTCTCTGAACGTTATTGTGACACCTGAGCAACTCATGAACGACCGCCTCAACAAAATCACTCTGACGGATGAATTGAGAGAAATGCTGATGCAGGCTTATACTGAAAAGGAAAGACGGGTGGGAGAGGAAACCATGCGCGATATTGAGCGTCGTTCTCTGCTGGAAGTGGTTGACACCGAATGGCGAGACCACCTGCACGAGATGGACTTGCTCAAGGATGGAATTCACCTGAGAGCTTATGCCAACAAAGACCCTCTCATTGAATATAAAAAGGAGTCATTCGACCTGTTCCAGAGCCTGATTGAACGCATTCAGGAGAATGTCACAAAGAAGGTTTTCACCACCTACATATTATCCAGAGAACAGCTTCAAAGCATGCTGGACAATGCCAATATGAGCCACTCGGAACTCAATGCCTTTCTGCACGCGCAGGAAGTCATGAAACAGGACAATCAGCAGCATCCCATGCCGCCTGAAGCCATGGGTGAAGCACCTAAATTGAGACCCGTAACAGTCGAACCCAAAGTCGGACGCAATGACCCCTGCCCCTGCGGCAGCGGCAAAAAATATAAAAAATGCTGTGGAAAAATGGAATTCCTCAATCAAGACTAAAACAGTAACGGAGATAGAATGCCAAAAGGATTAATCATAGTCGAGTCACCAGCTAAAGCTAATACTATCAGCAAATTTCTGGACCACAAATTTGATGTAAAAGCTTCCATGGGTCACATCAGAGACCTCCCCACCAAAGAGATGGGCATCGATATTGAAAAAGATTTTACACCCAAATACATCGTCGATACCAAAAAGAAGAAGATCATCGATGAACTCAAAGCCGCCATGGAAAAGGCGGATGCTCTCTATCTTGCCAGCGACCATGACCGCGAAGGAGAAGCAATTTCCTGGCATCTGCAGCAGGTTTTAAAGAAAGAGATTGCCGCCAAACCGGTTCACCGCATAGTGTTTAACGAAATCACCCGCAGCGCGATTCAGAGTTCCATCACGCATCCCGGCACCATAGACATGCAGAAAGTCGATGCCCAGCAGGCAAGACGCATTCTGGACAGATTTGTTGGTTATCTGATCAGCCCGATTTTGTGGAGAGTAATATCCAAGGAACTGAGCGCCGGCAGAGTGCAATCTGTAGCTTTGAGACTGATTTGCGAACGCGAGGAAGAAATCCTGAAATTTGTCCCCAAGGAATTCTGGAGAATAGAAACCAATTTTTACAAGGCAAAACTGCCACCCTTCAAAGCCACACTTGAGAGATGGCAGGGCAAAAAAGCTGAGATTGAAAATCAGGAACTGGCTGCCCAAATCATCAAAGCCATTGAAGGCAAGGATGCCAGGCTGCTGAACCGTTCCGACACCATCAAATCCATTGAGCCGTATCCCGCTTTCATTACCAGCACCCTGCAGCAGGATGCCTCACGTCTGCTCAATATTCCTGCCAGCAAGACCATGCAGATTGCGCAGGAATTGTATGAAGGAGTTGACCTGGACGGCGAAAGAACAGGTCTCATCACTTATATGAGAACAGACTCTCTGCGCATTGCCGAGGAAGCCAACCTGGCCTGCCGCAACCTGATTGGAGAGCGCTTTGGCAAAGATTTCATTCATAAAAACATCCGCCAATACAAGAATAAAAACAACGCCCAGGACGCTCACGAAGCTATCCGTCCGACCGATCCTTTCAAGACTCCGGAAGCCATCGCCAAGCATCTCAGCAAAGATCAGCTCAGGCTCTACACCCTGATCTGGCAACGCTTTATCGCCACCCAGATGAAACCGCTCAAGCTGAAACGCACTGAAGTCAAAGCCGGCATCGGCGAAGCAGAATTCTCCGCTTCCGGCAATGAAGTTGCCGACGAAGGATTTATGAAAGCCTGGACCTATTATTCCTTCCCTGCCGGAGAGAAGATCGCTGATGGTTACAAGACGGAAGACACTCTGCTCTACGAACCTTTCGTGCCCAGCCAGCATTTTACGGCTCCGCCTTCCCGTTTCACGGAAGCGTCATTGATCAAGGAACTGGAAGCCAAAGGCATTGGCAGGCCCAGCACCTATGCAGCCATCATTACCACCATCAGGGTCAGAAAATATGTGGCGATGGAAAAGAAATCATTTGTCCCGACCGAACTCGGCATCCAGGTAAACCACTTTCTGGTGGATAAATTCGATACCATTTTCAATGTCAAATTCACCGCCGAGATGGAAACCAAACTGGACGAGGTTGAATACGGCAAAGTCATCTGGCACAATCTGATCAAGAAGTATTATGACCAATTGAAAAAACTCATCGGACTGATAGATATCAAGCAAGAGAAGAAAGACCTGCAGGAAGAAACTGACATCGTCTGTGATGTCTGCAAAATAGGCAAAATGGTCATCAAGTGGGGCAAGAGAAAGCAATATCTTTCCTGCAACAGATTTCCAGACTGCAAGAACATCAAGAGCTTTTCCAAAGATGCTGAAGGCAACATTCACATCGAAGAACCGGAGCAACTGGAAGAGAAATGTCCGCAATGCGGAAGCCCGCT
>JAWOHU010000103.1:0-6339 GCA_046485025.1 Cloacimonadaceae bacterium (SeqCode)
CCAAGTCCGGAACGGATAACCGCTGAAAGCATCTAAGCGGGAAGCCGGCCCCGAGAATAGATTTCCCAACAGACAGGTGGGAGACTACCACCTTGATAGGTCACAGGTGTAAGTGCAGCAATGCATTGAGCCGAGTGATACTAATCTGTCGATTGGCTTTCATATATTTTTACTGTGCTTGCTTCAAACTCAAGCTTCGCTTTTTAAACTCATCTTTCAACGTGGAAAAGTGACAGAGTGAAATAGACTTCACTCATAACTCTTAACCCATAACTTATAACTTTATCCAGGCGGGAGAGATGGTGGCAATAGCGGTGAGGTCACACCTGTTCCCATTCCGAACACAGCAGTTAAGCTCACCCGCGCCCATGGTACTGCAGGGGCAACTCTGTGGAAGAGTAGGTCGCCGCCATCTCTCCCGCCTGCTTTTTTTTAAACAGATAAACCTGTGATTTTAATGGACGATATGGACCCAATGGACACTGTGGACGTAACTGACAATCAAGTATGCGCTCTTACAATCAAAGCTATCCATAACTTCTGACAGTAATCATGGTAAGGATCATTGAAGATCGAATCCTGTCCTTCTCCACTTTATTGCAGGGCTTTGCCCTGCACCTCATTCCAAAACAACTGACCCAATCAAGCTGAACTGTGACTTAAGATCTGCATTACATTTTCCGGCGCATGAGATTTTATGAACCATAACATCCACGCGGCATCCACCCGGGCTCAGCCCGCGTGGACTTCGGGTGGACCCCGCGTGGATAAAAGGGAAGAGCTATGTAATTTGAAAATATCAGATTTGCATTGACAGAATAGAAAAGAGCTAAAATAAGGCTATAAAATAAAATTCCGATAAAGGAGTGCCGATGCCTTATATCTCTACCACAGAACAAGAAAGACAGCAGATGCTGCAAGCAATCGGGGTAAAAAGTTTTAAGGAATTGATAGCAGCAATTCCTGAAAAACTGAGACTCAAAGAGCCGCTCAAGCTTGATCCTGCCTTGTCAGAACTGGAAATCACACGCTTAATCAGCACCAAGACCTGCCGCAACATGTGTGTTCAGACCGCCAATTCCTTTTTGGGAGCGGGAATTTATGACCACTTCATACCAGCGGCTGTGGAGACTATCATCAGCAGGTCAGAATTTATGACTGCCTACACGCCTTACCAGGCTGAAGTCAGCCAGGGCACACTGCAATACATCTATGAATTTCAGACCATGATTTGCGAACTGACAGGAATGGAGATTGCCAACGCAAGCATGTATGACGGCGCCAGTGCCGCTGCAGAAGCGATTCTGATGGCAGTCAGAAAAAACCGTTTAAACAAGGCAGTACTCTCAGGTACGCTGCACCCGGAATTTCTGAAAGTCATCCAATGTTATACTGAAGGCATCGGAATTGAACTTGTCACAATCCCTACTAAAGAAGGCATAACAGATCTGGAAGCCCTCAAAGCCGCCGTGGATGATAAAACATCCTGCGTTGTGATACAGACGCCAAACTTTTACGGCAACCTGGAAGAAGTTTTCGAAATAGATACCATTGTTCATGCACAGGAAAAATGTCTGCTCATAGCAGCTGTTGATCCCATCAGCTTAGCAATTTTCAACGCTCCAGCAGAGTATAATGCAGACATCGTTGTAGGCGAAGGTCAGGCGTTGGGCAATTCTCTTAACATGGGCGGTCCGCTGTTTGGTTTTTTTGCTTCCAAGCTTGATATGGCGCGCGCCATGCCGGGCAGGATTGTGGGCGCAACTGTCGATGTGGAAGGGAAAAAGGCATATACGCTAACACTGCAAGCCCGAGAGCAACACATCAGAAGAGAAAAAGCGACCAGTAACATCTGTTCCAATGAAGCGCTCTGCGCTCTGGCAGCCACGGTTTACATGAGCTTGATGGGCAAGACAGGACTGCAGGAAGTTGCAATGAACTGTGTCCGCAAGGCACATTACCTGGCAGAGGAAATCTGCAAAATACAGGGATTCAGCATGGCTTATCCGGGAGCGTTGTTCTTCAAGGAATTTGTTGTGAAAACTCCAATACCGGCCCGGGACATTGTTAAAAAGCTATTACCCAGAGCTATTTATCCCGGCTTGGAAATGTCGAAATTCGGCAATCCGAATCATCTGATGATTGCAGTGACGGAAAAGAAGAGTATCACTGACTTGGATGACCTGGTCAAATTTCTCAGGGAGGTGGCAAATGTCTAAGACAATATTTGAACTCAGCAGTCCCAACCGCAAAGGTTACACGCTACCCAAATGTGATTTGCCAGATTCTTTCAAAGCGGAAATCCCGGAAAAGTACAACAAGTATATGCGCAAAGACGCTGCGCGTCTGCCTGAATGCAGCGAACTGGATGTCATGCGCCACTTTATTGAACTCAGTCACAAGAATCATTTTATTGAAAAAGGTCTTTATCCACTTGGTTCATGCACGATGAAATACAATCCCAAGGTGCATGAAGTCATTGCCAGACACACCTGCTTTGCCAACATTCATCCCTATCAGCCTTTGGAAACATTGCAAGGTGCTTTGGAAATAATGTATGAACTGCAGAAAGACCTGAGCGAAATTTCCGGAATGGCACAGGTGACTTTGCAGCCTGTAGCCGGCGCGCATGGCGAATTTACCGGCTTGAAAATCATGCATGCCTACCATCAACACAAAGGCAACCATCACAAAATCAAGATATTCATGCCTGACAGCGCGCATGGAACCAATCCCGCCAGCAGCGCTTTGGCAGGTTTTGAAGTGATAGAACTCAAGTCCAAAGCTGACGGCAGAGTAGATACGGAACAGCTCAGAAAGATAGTCAATGATGAGACTGCCGGCTTTATGCTCACCAATCCAAACACACTTGGCCTGTTTGAATCGCAGGTTGAAGAGATTGCTGAAATCATCCATTCCGTGGACGGTCTGATGTATATGGACGGCGCTAATCTGAACGCCCTGATGGGAATTGTTCAGCCCGGTAAAATCGGTTTTGACGTGATGCACTTCAATCTGCATAAGACTTTTTCCACTCCTCACGGTGGCGGCGGACCGGGTGCCGGACCTGTCGGTGTTGTGGAAAAACTGGTCAAATTCCTGCCTGCTCCAACAATTGGAAAGAATGAGGATGGCTACTTCTTTGATGAAAGCCACTCTGAAACAGCCATCAGCAAAGTGCACACTTTTTTTGGTAATTTCGGTGTAATGCTCAGAGCTTATGTTTATATCAAGATGCTCGGTGCAGAAGGGCTGCGCAAGGTTTCAGAGAATGCCATCATCAATGCCAACTATCTGAAGAAAAAGCTGGAAGCTTATTATCATATTGAGCATCTGGAGCACTGCATGCACGAATTTGTGGCAGACGGAACCAAACAGAAAAAGCAATTCGGAGTTTCCACTCTGGATATCGCTAAACGCCTTTTGGATAAGGGTTTTCACGCTCCCACCATCTACTTCCCACTGATTGTGCCGGAAGCTCTTATGATTGAACCCACTGAGACAGAAAGTCTGCAGAGCCTTGATGCCTTTGTGGATGCGATGATTGAGATTGCCAAAGAAGCTGAAACCAATCCCCAGATTTTGCATGATGCACCTCTCACGACTCCTGTGCGCAGAGTTGATGACGTGCGTGCTGTCAAGCAGTTGGAAATCAGATTTCCCTTCTGATAAGATAATCAAATATAATTACAGACTGTCGCTGCGACGGCAGTCTGTTTCTTTATGCAGAAGGTTTTAACATTTAGTTGTCCAGCTATTCTGATAAATCTATTGACTTAAATACACAGACGAATAAATTGCCAATTCTATGCAGAAAAATATGTTAAACACTAATACAGGAGATACAATGAAACGCATTTTAGTATTACTCATGGTACTTGTAGGGATCAGTCTGGCTTTTGCACAACAAGTGAAAATCGGTTATGTAAATACAGATAGAATCCTCGCTGGCAGCAACGAAGCAGCCGAAATCGCCCGTCTTTATGACTTGGACAGAACGGGCTGGATGAACCAAATCCGCGCTCTGAATGAAGATATCAAACAAATGGAGCGTAATTATGAAATTGACAAACTGACTAAGAGCGAATCTGCCAAGAGCGAAGCTTTGGCCAAAATCGATGCCAAGAAAGCTGAAGCCGGTCAGAAACTGGAAGAATTCTTCGGCGAAGGCGGCAGAGCAGAACAGCGCTACAAAGAGCTGATAGAACCCCTGACTGTAAAAATCAACGAAGTCATCAAGAAGATTTCCGAAGACGAAAGATATACTCTGATTCTGGACGTGAGCATGGGCTCAGTGCTGTATGCCGCGCCCAGTATGGATGTTACTGATCAGGTGCTGGCAGAGCTGAACAAAGGCACGCAAAAACCCCAGATAGATGAGCCCAAGCTGAACGACACCATACCTCAGGAAGAAAGCGACAAGCCGTTTTTCCCTGACGATAAAGAACAGGAATTAAAGCCCTAAAAATCAAGATGAAAATCTTCAAACAAGCTCTGACGCCTCAAGCAGTTAACCGCATTATAGGCGGCGAGCTGATTGCTAAAAAAGAAGTTAGTCTCAACCGCATAGCTGATCCTACCAGCACTGATGAGCAGTCTGTAATTTTTTTGGACAGTGAGAAATTCCTCCCCTTGGCTCTTGCTTGCAAGGCAGGTCTGATCATTGCAGGTAACAAATTCAAAGAGGATTTTCAGGAGCATCAGTCCAATCTTATTTTCACGGAAAACTCCTATCAGTCAGTTTTGATATTAATGCACTTCTGGCTGGAAGCAGAAAAGAGTGATTTCGTCACTGAAGTTCATCCCACTGCAGTAATCGGCAAAGGTGTAAAACTGCCGGAGCACATTAAAATTGGGGCTTACGCCGTTATTGATGATGTTGTTGAAGTGGGAGATTACACTCAGATTGATTCGTTCTGCAGCATTGGCAGAAAGAGCAAAATCGGCAGCCATTGTCATCTCTTTCCCAATGTTTCGATTTATGAGGATACCGTCATTGGCGACAAGGTTTACATTCATTCCGGCTGCGTGATTGGAGCTGACGGTTTTGGCTACCTGCTGCTCAATAATATCCAGCAGAAAATCCCTCAAATCGGGCAGGTCATCATATATGACAACGTGGAAATAGGTGCCAATACAACGATTGACCGCGGCACCATCAGCCCGACTGTGATTGGAGAAGGCACCAAGATTGACAATATGGTCCAGATTGGCCACAACTGCGTGATTGGCAAGCATTGCATTTTGTGTGCGCAGGTAGGTCTGGCCGGCAGTTCAGTACTTGGAGACTATGTCTATCTGGCGGGGCAGGTAGGTCTGGCAGGTCATCTGACCCTGGGTGACAGAGTTATGGTGGGAGCTCAATCCGGCGTGGCATCTGATTTGGAAGCAGGGAAAAAGTTTTTTGGTTATCCTGCCCGGGACGCGATGCTGATGAAGAAAATCATGGCGGTGGAAAGTCATTTACCCGATATGTATAAATTCATTCAAAAACTCAAGAAAGATAAAGGACAGGAGTAAGCATGTCCGATAATAAACACACAATCGGCGGAAGTGTTTCCTACACAGGCATCGGGCTCCATTCCGGCGAGATCACAACCATCAGGTTCAAACCTGCAGGCAAGGATGACGGCATTGTCTTTGTCAGAACCGATCTGCCTGACCAGCCTCAAATTCCTGCTGATATTGACCACGTGGTTGATATCTCACGCGGTACTACCATTGGCATCAAGGACGCCACAGTCGGCACGATAGAGCATGTTCTTTCCGCCATCAAGGGCCTGAACATTGACAACGTCCGCATCGAGATTGACGGTCCGGAAGCTCCTGTCGCAGACGGCAGTCCCATCTGCTTCCTCAATCTCCTGAAGACAGCCGGCATTGTGGAGCAGGATTCGCCGCGCATCTATTTTGAATTTGACGAACCCATCAGTTTTTCTGCCCTCGAAGACAACGTTGATATCGTGATTGTGCCTTCCAACGAACTCAAGGTCACTTTCATGATTGATTACAAGCATAAACATCTCGGCACACAATACACCTGGCTGCCCAGTCTGGATTACTATGAAAAGGAATTTGCCGGCGCGCGCACTTTCTGTTTTATTAAAGAGATTCTGCAGCTCAAGGAAATGGGTCTGATCAAGGGTGGCTCTCTGGAAAACGCTTTGGTCATAGCCGAACCTGATATGAGTGAAAAGGAACTCAAGCATCTGCAGGATGTTTTTGGCTATCACGAACCTGTAACCGTCTCTGATGAAGGCATTCTGAACAGCCATCCCCTGCGTTATCACAATGAATATGTGCGTCACAAAGTGGCAGACCTACTGGGCGACATAGCTC
>JAWOHU010000214.1:0-3680 GCA_046485025.1 Cloacimonadaceae bacterium (SeqCode)
TGATAAACAAATCGGTTGGGTCCCATTTGCATTCATAAAAGCAATCCGGGTCATCAGAAAATACAGAATCAGAAATATATATATCACAGCCTCACCCTTTTCGGCATTTATTTGCGGCATCATGCTCAAGAACCTGTTTGGCAGCAGGATATTCTGGGTGGCGGACTATCGGGATGCCTGGCAGTTTGCACCTCTGATTAAGAAATTTGTTTTGCCTTTCCGCTACAAAATTATCTGTGATATGGACAAGAAAGTGCTCTACAAGGCTGATTACGTTACTTTTTCTGCACCGGATGTCCTGAACTGTTATCAGCAGAAATACTCCTGGCTGAAAGGTAAATCTGATTACATCACAAACGGTTATGACGAAGACGATTATATTGGACTGAGACCACAGAAGTTTGACATACTAACTTTTGTTTACATGGGCAAACTGCATCCTGTCAAAGGCAATCCCCTGCCTTTATTAAGAGAGCTTAAAAACTTATCCGGTATTGACATACAGTATCTGCATCTGGGCATTATCAGTCAGAAATTGCGACAGAAAATTGAGCAGGAAGGCATGACTTTTTTCCGGTTCATTGGCTATAAATCTCATACTGAAGCACTGTCTTACTCAGCTGGAGCAGACATCAATGTCCTGATTCTGAATAACGATCCTGATTCCAGAGGAGTCATTCCCGGCAAGTTATTTGAGCTGATTCGTTTAGGAAAGCCGATTCTGGCTGTCGGTCCTGAATCAAGCACAGTCAGGGAAATCATAACTGATACAGCTTCCGGAATTTATGTCTGCAATGATGACCCTGAACAAATCAGAGCTGCCATCAAGCAGTTGATTTCAGGTAAATTCCAGTTGCAGCAGAACCTGAAACTGATTGAGCAGTATTCCAGAAAAGTCTGTACAGAGAAATTGGAAGCTATCTATCTGAGAAGAGCAAAAGAATCGCATAAAATCTCGATTTGAGCAATCGGAGAATTATTTTTATGAGCCTTTTTAGCTGACTACTTCTTCTCCTGCCTGAATAATCTTGACCAGGATGCCAGCAAATAATACTGTCCTTCCTGCCATAACAAAACCCAATCCTGACGATGGGGGACCAGATGTCTGAACATCTTTCCCTGACTGCATTTTTGCTCATAACCAAGAATCATTATGAACCACAGCAGATAGGCAATGCTGGTAGCCAGAGCAGCGCCGTAAATACCCCAAAGCGGTATCAGCAAAAGATTGAGCAAGATATTCACCAACAGAGCTATAGCCGGCAGGATGATACTGATGACAGGAAAGCCTTTACTGTTCAGATACATATTAAACAGCGAACCAAAGCTGAGTCCAAAGCTGGCAGGAATGAGCCACAGATACACAAAGTAAACAGGAATAAACTGAGTGCCGTAAAGAGCTCCAATAATGAACTTTCCGAGAATAGCAAAACCCGCATTGGCAATGAGCAGCAGAGCAAAAAACGACATCAGCAGCTTTTTCATGATTATCCATTTTTCTATGTCGTCAGTGCTGTCGCTGAGTTTGACCAGCAAGAGTCCGCCCACCACGTTGGAGGCAATTTGCAGCATATCAATCAGATGCGCAGCAAGTGAATAAATTCCAACCTCACTATAGCCAAGCAAGCGCTTGACCAGAACGATATCAAAGCGAATCAGCATTAGGATGAACAGAGTTGAGAGAAACACTCTGATTCCTGATTTGTAGGCAGATTTTATGAAGCTCAAGTCAAGTTTGTTGTCAGGCTGTTTCCAGTTGTGATTGACAGTGTAGTAAATGATTAGTATAGTATAAGATAAGATGGTTGCAATGATAATATACGCCAGCCGGTCTGACTGACGTAGAAAAGCGTATCCTGTCAGGACCAGGGTCAGCATGATCAGGGCGTTCAAAAGCTGGGCCAGGGAATGCTTCCAGATTTTGTTCAAACCCAGATAGAGGCTTTGCAGCTGTGTTGCCAGTTGCGCAAAAGTAATCAGGCAGACAAAAAGTATCATATAGACAGGACTGAAGGCATATCCTATAACTCCGCTGAAGAACTGCAGCAGGCTTAGCCCAAGAACTGTCAGAACAGCTAAATTGATGAAAAATTGCAGAAGAATCCAATAAAACAGACTGCTGACCTTATCCGGGAATTTTCTGACCAGGTAGGGAAAACTTCTGTACAGACCAAGGTCCAGCACCATCCAGACAAATCCGCTAATGGTAATCAGGTAGCTGAGTTTGCCTTTGAGTTCGACCCCCAGGTAGCGGGTTGAGAATACGCTGGTGACAAATGAAATCACCAGCACGATGATTCTGAAGCTGCCGCTCATCAGGATGTTGTGTTTGAGGTTGACTTTGCTCATCAGGCTTTTCTCAGCAGGCTGTTCCAGTGCAGAAAACGGATTACTGCTTCCCGGCTCAGACTCAACATTATGATGATAATGCCAAAGAGCTGCATCAGATTGATAGTTTCTCTGTGCAGCAGCCAGGCTAAGATTGCCGCCACAGCCGGTTTCAGGAAAAAGTATAAAGACGCTTTAGCAGCACCGATTCGCTTGATTGCTGAAAAGTATAGGATGTATGCCAGACCGGTCACAAACACGCTCAGGTAAAGAATGAGAACTATATTCTTCAGATTCGGTGCAAATAGAACTTCCTTTCCGGTCAGAACTGAAAAGGAAAACAGCAGAATAGCTCCAAAGATGAAAGTGTAGCTAAGCGTTGTGAAGTTCCCGAAATGCACCACCAGTTTTTTGGAGTAAACTGTATAAATTGCAAAGGTTAGCGCTGCAGCCAGTCCATAAGCCACTCCCAGAACGAGGTTGCGGGATTGCGAGAGCAGAACTCTTTCGCCGTAAATTATAAAGAACAGTCCCAACAGCCCGAGTCCCAGACCGATCATGTGAAGTTTGGTGATTCTTTCTTTCAGAAAGAAGAAGGCAAAGATTGCCACAAAAAGTGTGTTAGTGCTTACTATGACAGCGCTCAAAACAGCCTTGCCGTAAAATATTGAGAGCTGCAGAAACAGCATACTGATGCAGACATTGAGGACGCCTGCCAGCGCGAACTTCAGATAATCTTTCCCGGCAACAGAAACGGGGTAGAGAGTTCTTTCTTTCAAGGCAAAGGGCAGAAGCAGCAAACCGCCGATCAGAAAGCGCCAGGCAGTGATACCATAAGGAGAAATCTCTGTTCCAATCAACTTTCCCACCACTTCAATCGTGGAGAAGAAGAAGATGGCGATAACGCAATAGAGATGTGTGCTTAAGTTATTATCTTTCAATGCTTACGGCTTACCTTTACGCTATAAGTAAAATGCTCCCAACCCTTATCCTGCTTACATCTTCAGGCATTTGTGAAAAATAGTTTACCCATATATAACCGCTTGGAAGGCTTTATCTATCGGTTATCTATGCCTCAAATATGCCTGATGATGTAAGGGAGGGCTATGCAGGATGAAAAGCACAGCCCTTTCCAATAAACTAATGGAATTATTTCAGAAGAATCATCTTTTTGCTGCTGCTGTAGCGTCCGCCTTTGACCTTGTAAAGATAAATTCCGGCGGTTACATCTCTTCCGGTTGCGTCTTTGGAATCCCAAACCAGGTTGTGAGTTCCGGCATTGGTGGAAACGCTTTGCAGAGTGCGGATGAGCTGTCCCTTCGTGTTGAAAATCTCGACTTCAACAGTCTGGG
>JAWOHU010000275.1:0-8867 GCA_046485025.1 Cloacimonadaceae bacterium (SeqCode)
TGGACGGATCAGCTCCTGTTTGATAATGATAAATCCAGCCTTCGGAATCGGTTACAACTCCCGCAGGTAAAATACTGTCTGTGGTGGTAATACGCCAGGCAATCAGAACATCGTCCTTGGCATCAGTCTGAACGGTTGCAGTTTGCCGGAATAGATATTCGTTGGAACCGGGCAACGGGATTTTTTCATCACTGAACTGCAAAATTGAGAAGTCTGTAGATGCTTGCGTAGGTTGTCTTTTGTCACAGCTATAAAGCACCAGACAAAGTAGAAAGAGACCGCAGATTTTAATCAATCTTTGCAACATAATAGCCTCCTGATAACAATTTTTATCTTATTTCATCTTCCTGATTTATGTCAAGCTAAAATCTCTTTCCGTCCTTTTTTCCTAAATCCATCTTACATACTTGCATTACGCTACCAATACGGAGTCATTACGGAGTTAATCCGTATTGGCTCCGTAATGACTCCGTATTGGTAGGATGCAAGGAGAATAGTTAAATATGGAAAGAAAATTGCTTTATAAAAAACTTAACATGGGAGGTCCATATGAAGAACATATTGTTTACCTTGGTATTTCTCCTTGTCATAATTGCTCTCTGCGCTCAGACAACTAACTGGCTGAATTACACTTGCGGCAAAGAAGTTTACTGTCTGGCTGCAGAAAACAACTTTATTTGGGCCGGAACAAATGGCGGATTAGTCAAAATTAACCGGCTCACCTCTGAAAAAACTCATTTCAACCCTGCCAATTCAGGTCTCAGGGGTACTGAAATCAAAGCTATGGTCATTGACTCCCAAGGCAACAAATGGATCGCCACTTATGCCGGATTGAACAGATTTGACGGCACCAATTGGAGCATACATAAACCTGCAGGATTTGACACCTATATCAGCATCAACTGCCTGGCGATAGACGCCCAGGACAATATCTGGCTGGGCGGTTATTTAAATGGTCTCTATAAATACCATCCAGGCAATGGCTGGACTCATTTTGACACTATCAATTATCCCTATGTGCCTTATTATGTAAACAGCCTGGCTGTGGACAGCCAAAACAATCTCTGGATGGGTGTTTATAACCAGGTTGTCAAATTTAACGGAACTGACTGGATAGTGTATAATAACCTGGATTCCTATGCAGGCAGTTACGCATTCGATGTAACCCAAATCGCTTGTGACAATCAGGTCAACGTCTGGCTGGGAAGCACTAATGACGGACTGCTGAAATATAACGGGAGCGGCTGGACCTTTTTTGATATAAATAACGGTGTGATTTATAATGATTACACCAATGCCCTGTATTGTGACAGCGCCAATAACCTCTGGTTGGGAACTGCTTTTGGGGGCCTGATCAAATATGACGGAACCGACTGGACTGTTTACAGCGACTATCCCAATGCCATCTTCCCCTGGCGGGTTTATGACATCCTGGTGGACGCTCAGAATCACATCTGGACCGGCACAGAACACCTGTATGAATATAACGGAACAGACTGGACGGTTCACAACACAGCCAACAGCCCTTTGCCCGAAATCAGGCAATATAATGTGCATGCAGACAGCCAGGACAGGATCTGGTTGGGCGGAAACAGCGGCCTGACCTGCATTGCAGGACAGACCTGGACGAATTATAACAATACCAATTCAGGTTTTCCGCAGGAAAGCGCTTTTGCCCTTGATTCAGACTCCAACGGCAAGCTCTGGTGCCTGGCCAGGGATACAGGCTATGACACGCTGGACGTGGTGAGTTTTGACGGGACAAACTGGACTGTGTTTAATAGCTCCAATTCCATCCTGACCGGCGATACGTTCTGCCTGACGGTGGATAATCTGAACCGGGTGTGGCTGGGTTCGGGACATGGCACAGTCTATAAATATGACGGCAACGCCTGGACGGAACTGACAGTGCCAATCACGGTTCCCTGGGGTAACGGTATCCTTTATATTGGAGCTGATTCACAGAATAATATCTATGCTTACGGATATTGGGGACTGGCCAGATACAACGGCACGCAGTGGACGGTCTGGCAATATGACACAATCCCTGTTCCCATCGGCAATCTGCTGGATTTCTATCTCGACCCTCAGGATAATGTCTGGATAGGTTCCAAAGCAGGTTTGGCGCAGTTCAATGGAACCACCTGGAGTTACTACGATCCGAGCAACTCAAATATGCCATATGGGTTTGCTCTTGCCATGTGCAGAGACAATCTGGGCAATCTTTGGTTCAGGTCCTGTTATGAAGAAACCGACGGCTGCCTGGTTAAATTCGACGGCACTACCTGGACGTCTTTTTACAGCTATGATTATCCCCTTACTCACAGTGAAATCAATGACATCGCCTGTGACAGCTACAACAACCTCTGGATGGCGACGGATAACGGCATCACGGTCTATAACGAAACAGGCATCGTGGCCAATCAGGATGACGTTTTACCCATCGTGACAAGCGACATATTCCGGCTCAAGGTCTATCCCAATCCCTTTGGCGCAAAAGCCAACATCAGCTTTGACATGGCGAAAAATGAACACGTCAGTCTCTGCATCTATGACGTCAAAGGCAGACTGGTGAAGCGTTTGCATAATGCCCTTACGCAAAAAGGAAGTAATTCATCAGAATGGGACGGCACTGATAAATCAGGCAAGCAGTCAGCCAACGGCATCTATTTCTGCAGGATTGAAACAAGCTCCGGCCGCCAGATGAAAAAGCTGGTGCTGATCAAGTAGTATCAGGAAACCTGCAGGAGTCCTAAATTCCAACGTAAACTCATGATGGACATCCTGCTCAAGGGAATTTCGAACTCCGGAAATACAAATCAAATAAAAACTCTTGACATAAACAGCTTGTAAACATACATATAGGGAAACAAAATGTAGGAGTCGGCATGCTAAAAGCGTTTGTTCTGTTGATACTGATGCTGTCAGTGTTCAGTCTGCAGAGTCAGGTGGAAAGCGGCGCTCTGATGACCTGGGGCTATTCAAGCAGCGGAATGCTGCCGGATCATGTAGCTCAAATTGATGCGGGAAACAGGTTTTCACTTGCTCTGAAAGCGGATGGAACCCTGGTTGCGTGGGGAGTAAACGGGTCACACATATGTATGGTTCCCGATGGAAATGACTACATAGCCATCTCAGCAGGCCAAAGTCATGCATTGGCAATGCATGCTGATGGAACTGTCATTGCCTGGGGACATAATGCCAATGGGCAATGCAATGTTCCCGATAATTTACAATTGCTTTCAGTTTCATCCGGATATTATCATAACCTTGGAGTAAAGACTGACAACTCATTAATTGCCTGGGGTGCAAACAGTTATGGTCAGATAAACTATCCGGGCGGATATGACTATATCGCCACTGCTGGCGGAGAGTTTCACAGCCTGGCGTTGAAAACAGACGGAAGCCTGGTTGCCTGGGGTTACGATAACCAGGGGATATGTAATGTTCCCGCCGGGAATGACTTTGTGAAAATCAGTTGTGGGGCTAATTTCAGTCTGGCTCTGAAAGCGGACGGAACCTTGGTTGCCTGGGGAGTTAATGATTACGGGCTATGCAATGTCCCGACCGGGAATAACTTCGTGGATATTGCAGCAGGAAGCTTCCACTGTCTTGCCCTCAGAAGCGACGGGACAATAACAGCCTGGGGCAGAAATACATCAGGGGAATGCACCGTTCCGGCAGGGCTGACAGCAGCAGTCATCTCAGCCGGCCTGGGACACAGCATGGCAATTTCTGACAACGGTGATGTGGTTTGCTGGGGACTGAACGATTTCGGCCAGTGCGGCACACCGCCTGGTTCTGACTATGTTTCCGTTGCCGCAAGCAGTGTCAGCATTGCACTGAAAAATGACAATTCACTAACTGCCTGGGGATATAGTTCAAATGGGCTGGAAAATGCTCCTACCGGGACAGATTACACCAAAATCAGCAGTCTGAATTATCATGCCCTGGCTTTGAGAAACAGCGGCACCATCAGAGCCTGGGGATGGAACAATTACGGACAGTGCACAGTTCCGCAAGGCTATTTATATACTGATGTTTCGGCAGGTGGTTATCACAGTCTGGCCCGAAAAACGGATAACACACTTATTGCTTGGGGTCTGAACACTGACGGACAATGCAATATCCCGGCGGATATAACTTTCCTTGACTTTTCAGCGGGGGGAAGCCATAGTTCCGCTATTTTGGATGACGGTTCGCTCATAACCTGGGGCAATGATGAATACGGACAGTGCGATGCTCCCCCCGGAAATAATTACGTTAAAATCTCAGCCGGCGATGATCATACCGTGGCATTGACTGCAGACGAATGTCTGGTCGCCTGGGGAAGAAACCAATACGGGCAATGCGATGTTCCCCAGGGAGACGGATTTGTCAGCATTGTTGCCGGCATGAAGCATAACCTGGCACTGCGAGAGGATGGAACAGTCGTGGGTTGGGGTCGTAATTTCAATGGAGAATGTGATATCCCGCCCCGTAATGATTACATCGCGATTGCAGCAGGAAAAGATTTCTCTCTTGCCGTATATCAACCTGAGCCTACTTTTGCAATGGATGAAGTCCAACCTGAATTTATAGAATCATTGATGTCTGTTTATCCCAATCCGTTCTGCCAATCCGGAATTGTGACGTTCGAGCTTGCCAAACCGGAAAAAACATCTGCCCTGATCACCATCTATAATCTTAAAGGTCAAAAAATCAGGGAAATAGATTTTATCAAGGGGCAGTCAAAAGCATTATGGGACGGCAGAAACAAAGCTAATCAGATGTGTGCCCCGGGTGTGTATTTCTACCGTTATACAACAACTGACTATATGCAAACAAAGAAGCTGGTGCTGATCAAATAATACTTGCACTCATATTTAAGCTTGCAGGAGTCCTAAATTTCCCCTTTAGATAAGTATTCTCAATAGTTTTGTGAGGGAATTTCGAACTCCGGAAATACAAAGCAAATAAAAACTCTTGACATAAACAGCTTGTAAACTTACATATAGAGAAACAAAATGTAGGAGTCGGCATGCTAAAAGCGGTCTTTCTGTTGATACTGATGCTGTCAGTGTTCAGTCTGCAGTGTCAGGTGGAAAGCGGATACTTAATGTCCTGGGGCGCAATGGCGGGCGGGCAATTTCCTGATAATCTTTCTAAAGTTGCTTCCGGTCCCAGACATAACGTTGGCTTGAGTTCAGGGGGAAATCTTTATGCCTGGGGTGATAACACTTACGGTCAATGCAACGTGCCGTCAGGCAATAACTACATTTACGTGGCAGCAGGGGTGAACTTCAGCCTTGCCTTGAAGTCGGACGGCACTGTCTCTGCCTGGGGAAGAAACATCAATGGTCAGTGCAATGTACCCTACAATACTCAGTTTTCCATGATTGCAGCAGGGTCTTATCACGCTTTGGGAATAAAAACTGACGGCTCTCTGACAGCCTGGGGCTTTAACAATGACGGACAATGCAACGTCCCGCCGGGAAATGATTATATCGCAATTTCAGCCGGGGCATATCACAGCCTGGCGTTGAAAGCGGACGGAAGTCTTGTCACCTGGGGCACACAGGCATACTGGCTGGGGACGGTTCCGCCCGGGAATAATTATGTAAAGATAGCATCCGGAGAACAATACAACCTGGTCATCAGGTCAGATGGCAGTCTGCTGATCTGGGGCGGCAACAGTTTAGGCACCGAACTGGAGTTTCTCCCTGCCGGAAATGATTTTGTCGATATCATCTGTGGGACCACTTTCGCTTATGCCATCAGGCAAGACGGTTCTGTAGCCGCCTGGGGAAACAATTACTGGGGACAGCTCTCCATCCCGGACGGGTTTAATCCTTACTGGCTGGCAGCAGGAACCTATCATAGCGTGGGTATTGACAATTCCTGCCAGGTAAAGTGTTGGGGGCTCAACCTTTACGGTCAGCTCAATGTTCCTGCTGGCGATAACTTCCAATACATAGCAGCCGGACACCAATGCCTTGCCCTAAGTTCAGAGGGCGTCATATCATCTTGGGGAAATGGAAGTTACTACCTGGAAAACATACCATTTACTACAAATATTTCCAAAATAAGCTGCCTGGGCTATCATTGTCTTGCCTTGAGAGCTGATTCTATAGCTTTTGCCTGGGGAAATAATCAATACGGACAATGCAATGTCCCCGCCGACAGCAGCTTTGTGGAGATTTCCGCCGGCGGCTACCACAGTCTTGGTTTGAGAGCAAATGGAACAGTTGTGGGCTGGGGTAATAATTCCCATGGCGAAGCCTTTCTATCTCAGGGAATTCAGGTCTCTGTTATGTCAGCCGGAGGCAACCACAGCTCTGCAATCAAGACAGACGGTTCCCTGATTTCCTGGGGTGATAATTATTACGGGCAGTGCTTTGAACCAACCGGAAACGATTATGTAAAAATATCTGCCGGAGGTTACCATACAATAGCTTTGAAAGCAGATGGATCTCTCACGGCCTGGGGTGATAATTACAGCGGACAATGCAACGTCCCGGCAGGCAATAACTTCGTTGCCATTTCAGCCGGCTGGTATCACAGTCTGGCTCTCAGAAGCGATGGCACAGTGGCAGCTTGGGGCAGAAACTTTGAAGGACAATGTAATGTCCCGCCCCGTAACGATTACATTGCTGTCTCAGCCGGCAATAATATCTCGCTAGCCCTTTTTCGCAATGAACCGGTACACAATGAAGATGAACACCAACCCGCCTTTTCTGTATCTTGTATCAGAGCTTTTCCAAATCCTACTCGGCAGCCGGGAATAGTTACTTTTGAGATAAAATCAACTGTTCAAGAAACCGGAGTCATTACGATTTATAACATCAAAGGACAGAAAATCCGTGAATTAGTAATAGATATGAACAATTCTGAGGTCACCTGGGACGGCAGAAACAAAGCTAATCAGATGTGTGCTCCGGGAGTCTATTTCTACCTTTATACAACAACTAACTATATGCAAACAAAGAAGCTGGTGATTATCAGATAACTAAACTTCTCTTTGGAGTTCAAACGCTCTTGCCGGCTATCATGATATACGAAACTTCAGGTGTTTGGACTTCAAAGGGGCTTGTAATAGAATGATTTATTCTCATTGAAGTCCAAATCCAATAGCTGCATACCCCTGATGGTTTTCCCGGATTTGAACTCCAATGAATAGAAGTATATTTATTTTACTGTCCTTTACAGATTTACGCCCCTGAAAAAGATGGCGTCAAATTGAACAAGAAGGAACACATGAAACAATTCAGCGAAATGGTTTTACCTGAAGCTATCCATAAGGCAGCTAATGATTTAAACTATATAACACCGACTCCCATCCAGCTGGAGACTATCCCCTGGCTGATGGAAAATGACACTGATCTGATTGGTCTGGCGCAAACCGGAACCGGCAAAACTGCTGCTTTCGGCTTTCCCACCCTGTCCAAAACAGACAGCAGTAAAAAGAATGTGCAGACACTTATCCTCTGCCCCACACGCGAACTCTGCGTCCAAATCACCAAAGATTTCACCAGTTTTGCCAAATACCTGCCCGCTGTAAAAGTGGTGGCAGTGTATGGCGGAGCGCCGATTTACACGCAAAAGGAAGCGCTTAAAAAAGGCGCTCACATCGTGGTCGGGACTCCCGGACGCGTATTTGATATGATTCGTCAGAATGTCCTGAAACTGGATAAAATAGACAGATTGATTCTGGACGAAGCAGATGAAATGCTCAACATGGGTTTCAAGGATGATATCTTTGAAATCATGAGCCATACTTCCGCGCAGAAACAGATATTGCTCTTTTCAGCCACCATGCCCAAAGACGTGGTCGCCATCACCAAAACCTTTATGAAAGACCCGCACAGAATCGCTGCCGGCAATCAGGAACAGGGCGCAGACAATATCAAGCATTTTTACTATAAAGTGCATGCCAAGGACAAATACAAGGCTCTGAAGCGCATCGCCGACATCAGTCCCAAAATCTACGGCATCGTCTTTTGCAAGACCAGAACAGAAACTCAGGAAATTGCCGATAAACTGCAGCACGACGGTTATAATGCAGACGCTCTGCATGGCGATTTGTCACAGAATCAGAGAGACCTCGTGATGAGCCGTTTCCGCAGTAAATATGTGCAGCTTCTGATTGCCACAGACGTGGCTGCCAGAGGCCTGGACGTGGATGACCTGACTCATATTATTAATTATCAGCCGCCTATGGAAGCAGATATCTACATTCACCGCTCCGGCAGAACCGGCAGAGCAGGAAAAAGCGGCGTTTCCATCACAATCGTTCATGCCAAGGAAATGGGACAGCTCAAAGCCTGTGAACGCAGACTGGGACGCGAAATCGTGCTGGCGCACGTGCCCACCGGCAGCGACATCTGTGAAAAACAGCTTTATAACCTGATTGACAATATGGAAAATATCGCCGTGGATGATGCTCAGATTGACCCGCTGATGGAAAACGTCTATAAAAAGTTGAGCTGGCTGAGCCGTGAGGAACTCATCAAACGCTTTGTCTCAGTTGAATTTAACCGCTTTCTCAATTACTATAAAGATGCCAATGATCTGGATCTGGTCTCTGAGCCGCAATTCAATAAACCACGTGAAAAACGCGATATCACTTTCAGTAAATTTCATCTCAATATCGGCTATGAAGATAATCTCACCAAGCGTGAAGTGATGAAGCTGATAAACAAGCTGAATGTGGCGCGGGGCATCGAAATAGGGCATATCGATATTACGGACAGAGACACCTACGTGGAGCTTGATTCCTATTACGATACACAGATGCCCAAGGCTTTGAACCGCGCAAAATTCGCCGGCAGAATGGTGCAGGCAGGTATTCTGGATGAAAACAGAAAAAGGCAGTTTGAACCCCAAAG
>JAWOHU010000253.1:0-2537 GCA_046485025.1 Cloacimonadaceae bacterium (SeqCode)
TAAAGTGCATGGCGCTACTCTGATTCCTGTTGACGGCACCTATGATGATGCTTTTGCAGCCTCGCTTGATTACACTGCCAAAGAGGGCGGACTCAATCGTAACACGGGTTACCATCCTCTCACCATTGAAGGCAAAAAGACCGTCGGACTGGAAATCTTTCTGCAAAACAATCAGAACGTGCCTGACTGGATTGTGATTCCGGTCGGGGATGGAGTGATTTTAGCGGGAGTGCATAAGGCTTTTCTGGATTTGCTTAGAGCAGGCATCATCAGTAAACTGCCCAGACTGTTGTCTGTTCAGGCTGACAGTTCAGATGCGGTGACCCGCTATTTTGAGACGGGTGTTTATCAGAATGCGCAAAAACCTTACACCATTGCTGATTCCATCTCAGTCAAAACACCCAGCAATGCGCACTGGTCGGTACGTGCCTTAAAAGAGACTAATGGTGCTTCCATCACCGTTTCAGACGATGAAATCAGACAAGCGCAAAAGCTATTGGCAGAGACAACGGGAATCTTTGCAGAACCGGCTGCCTCAGCAGGTTTGGCAGGTTTGATCAAAGCCACCGAAAAGCATATCTTGTGCAGAATGGATCAAGTCGTTCTTTTGGTTACAGGGCACGGCCTGAAAGACATCGGTGCAGTGAAAATCTAAAATGAAAAAGCTGCTCACAAACGGTCTGGTCTGGCAGGAAACAGGTTTTGTCAAGCAGGATATCCTGATTGAAGATGGCAGGATAATCTCTTTGGGAGAAAATCTGTTTGAACTTTTTCTGGAAACGTTTGATTGCAGTGGAAGTTTCATCTTTCCAGCCATCTGCGATATGCATGTGCACGTGGGTGAAAGGGTCTGCGGACTTGACCTGGCAGACAATTGGCAGTCTTTATCCAAACTTTCTGAAGTCTGTGGAATTGCCGGCATAGGTGCTTTTCTCACAGAACGTTCTGAATTTGATAATAGCAAAAAATCACTCCTCCAACAGTATGAGATTGCACAAACCAAAGCTGCAAAAGACTTTAAGCAGCAGGTACACTGGCACCTGACACCGACATTATCTGAAGTTCAGGAGATTATGCCTTTACTGAAAGCTGGCTGTGATTTGAAGTTTTATACGACCTACAAGCCTAATGGTTTGTATCGCTCCTATGCAGAAATTGCGCGCTGGATGCAGGATTTGAGCGACCTGAAACCTCGCATTCTGGTGCATTGCGAGGATGACGAAAAAGTTAACTTATACTCTGATTTACACCCTTTCCAGCATCCTTTTGACCACACAAAAAGACGTCCAGAACAGGCTGAAATCAAGGCTGTGGAAAAGATTCTTGATTTAGCTGTTCAGTACAACTACCCCGTCCATATTGTCCATGTCTCGGCTCCGCAGTCTGCATTTTTGATTAAGCAAGCTAAAAAGTCGGCTCCGGTCACTTGCGAAACCGCTCCGCATTACTTGCTACTGGACGAAACCTGCCTGCAAAAGGAAAACGGACACCGCTGGTTGTGTACTCCACCACTCAGAAATGAACAATCCAGAGGACAGCTTGTGGAACTGCTTCAGGAAGGAGTCTTTGACGCCATTGCCACAGACCATTGTCCTTTTACATTGACTGATAAAGACAAACATAAAGATAACCTGGAGCGATTTCCTATGGGCTTTGCAGGGCTGGGTGCCACTTTTCCGCTACTCTATGAATATCTGGTAAAAACAGGCAAACTACCTTTAGAAAAGCTAATTCCGCTTATTTCAACCAATCCTGCCAAGCTGATGAACCTGTATCCAAAGCTTGGAAACATTCAACCGGGAGCACCGGCGAAGCTGATAATTCTGAAAGCTGAACCTTTACAGAAGCCAGTTCAGGTGCTTGCCTCTTTATCCAAAGCACCCAATCCCTGGCAGGATTTTTCTCACACTATAGACTACACATTTTTCGAGGATGAATATGACACACATTGAAAAACCTCATCCCGCCTGGCGTAATGACGCCTCTGCCAAAGTCACAGGCAAAGCCAAATACACTGATGACCTGAAAGTATTAAATTGCCTGCACGCAGTTCCCGTCTATTCTGACTATGTTTCGGCGCGAATAATTTCTATTGATACCAGCTTGGCAGAACAGCAGCCAGGAGTGGTCAAAGTCCTTACCTACAAAGACGTTCCCGGCAATCTGCAGTTCGGACAGATCATCAAGGACTACTCGATTTTTGCCCATGACAGAATCCGCACCAGTGGTGACGTGATTGCTGTCATAGTGGCGGAAACCAGGCAGCAGGCAATTGACGCGATTACTTTTGTCAAACTGGAAGCAGAAGAGCTTCCTGCAGTTCTTGAGGCTGAGGAAGCTCTGCAAGAAGGCTCACCCCTCGTGCATGAATCGCATGGAAGCAATCTTGCCAATTATCATTGTGTCCGCACCGGCGATATTTCCATTGGAGAAAAGGAAGCTGAAGTCATTATAGAACAGGAGTTCACCACTTCCCGCATCGAGCATGCCTACATGGAACCTGAATCCGCACTTTGCTTTAAAAGGCAGGATGGCGT
>JAWOHU010000060.1:0-3699 GCA_046485025.1 Cloacimonadaceae bacterium (SeqCode)
CTGTACTTTTTTCTCGGCATGCTCAACCTGAAGTTGCTTATTCAGAGCATTTTCCTGTGTAATGCTGAATTTGAGTTGCTGAATGGAGAACGTGAAGAAAAGTGCGCCCAGAAAGACCAAAGCAAAGAGTAGATAGCCATGCCAGGCAATCTTGAAAACCTTCTGACCTTCCACTATGTAGGAGGGCAGGAAATTCGTCTTGAGCGTCTCGGAATTGTCCATGGTGAGAGCTTTCCAGGCCAGGGCAACCGGCAGCATAAAGCGGGCTATCATATCCATATCATAGACATTGAGAGCTTCAGAATCCATATACAGCTCGCCCAGATGCCACATCTCCACATTGGAATTAGGGAGCTGCGAACGCAGATATTCCACCGCATCGATAAAGCAGTTGTCACCACAGACATAAACGTTTTCCGGATCAACAATATGCGCCTCGTCCAATGCCAGAGAAAGCTTGGAATAGACGACCTCGATGTCGTGCTGGTGAGGCGGCAGGTAAATCGGTAGGGAGAAGGTCCATCTGTTACCTTCAAATATAAGCGCGCGATTGTATTCCGAACCCAAATACAGCACCATACTGGACTCGCTGGATTCCTTTGCCTGAGTTGTCAGGAACAGATTTGCCAGAGCTGTTTCATTAGCATCCGCCAATTGGTAATAGAAAGTGTTTCTCTGTGTTTTGCGGGCTTGCTCCAGTATTTCCAGCAGACGGTTGGTGCCGCGGTGAATCCACAGCTCGCTCTGTTCGTTGATGGTTACCACCGAGGCTTGCCAGTGTCCTTCCTTGAACTCGCTGCGGGAAAGATTCTCCTTCACCAGCTTTTGTTTCTGCTGCGAAGTAATTCCCGGGCTACCCAGCGGCAGTTTGATAATCTGCTCATCATAGGCGTTGATGGCTATCACGCCCTGATTCAGAGAATAGGTCTGAAACAGTGCTTCATAAGGCTGTGTCCCAAAGGAATCTCTATCATCGGCAGTGATATCCTCCAGGCTGAGCGGACCTGTTGTCTCTTCTTCCGGAGCCCAGGCTTCCTGCTTAATTTCTCCGCCTTCACTTTTTTTTGCCGGATGCTGATACAAAGATTCATGCAGCTCAATCTGTTCCAGTGCTTCCAATGCTATCTGGTTACCATCGCGGGAGAGATAGGCAAGTTTTAAAGACAGCCCGTCTTCCGCAATGCCATAGGCTACTTTTTTCTGTTTCGCCATTAAAACCTCACTCTTATACTTACTTTATTAGTTCTAACCTGTTTGCCTCTCTTTCCTCAGACTGAAGAGGATAAGAGCTGCATCATACGACCTTTATTATTGGCAAAATTCATAGCTGTTTTATTGGTTATCATGCCTACCCTGTATAGCCTGTGCAGGTCCTGCTCCAACGTCGTCATACCCATCTTGCGTCCTTCAATCATCATCTGATAGATTTCGCCGATGTTCTTGTTGCGGATGGCTGCCTGCACTGAGTTATCCACACTCAGAATCTCTTTGGCAAGAATGAGTTTATTATCCACGGTGGGAACCAGTTTCTGGGATATAATCACCGTCAGAACGTCTGCCAGACGGTTTCTGATTCTCTCCTGCTCGTCAGGTGGAAATTCCGCCACAATTCTGTGGATGCTGTCAATAGCAGAACTGGTGTGCAGAGTGGTAAAAGTCTTGTGACCGCTATCCGTGATTTCCAGCACAATGGAAATGGTTTTGGGATCGCGCATCTCACCCACCATAATGATGTCGGGGTCCTGCCGCAGCGCCTGAATCGCTCCCTCGTGGAATGAGTTTACATCCACTCCCACTTCGCGGTGACGCACGATGCACATCCGCGAGGCGTGCACGAATTCAATCGGGTGGGCAATAATGACGATATGCTGCTGGCTGTTCCTGTTATTCATATCAATGATGGAATCCAGAGTGGTGCTTTTACCGGAACCTGTGATGCCTGTGACCAGCACCAGACCCACCTTCTCATAACGCAAATCCATTCTGTCCAGAATTGGTTTGGGGATGCCCAAAACGTCCAGCGGAAAGACCTTTTCATTGATGCGCCGGAAGTTCACAGCCGGATACTGATTATCCAGGTAAACAGTGGTTCTGAATCTGTGGGTTTCATTATTCTCTTCCAGATTGATGGAGAAGTCGACGCTGCGGTTTATATATAAGGTTTTCCTCTGGTAGGGGCTGAGCCAGGACATGATGATGGCAGAGGTTTCCAGAAAACTGAATCTGCCCAGATTGGGGTCAGGTTTCTTAAATCCCCAGGTCCTGAACCAGACATAGCCGTTACAGCCGGCGCCGCCCATATCCAGGTCCGATGCCACCATGGCGCGCATCCTGAGCAGCAAAGGCTTCAGCACATTATATGCTTCATCCATATGAGCCTGATGCGTTTCATACCATTTCTCAATTTCCTGGCACAGCTCTATGCCTGTATTGGAGTGAGCCGGAATGGCAGCTTTCAGCTCTTTTTCAAAACTCAAACTCATATCAGTCCGCTCTCTTTAACAGATGGATCTGCTATAAAGCCGGAATTCGGACAGGTCTTGATAATAGCTTTACGCCATTTGAAATAGAGGCATTGAATCAGATTTATCATAAACCGCTTGATCAGACTCTCGTCATGATAGGCAAAATAGTCCAGCATTTTCTTGCGCTGGAAATGCCTGATTTGAGCATCAGCCTGAACCACCAGTTCAGTAAAAATGGAATTGGTACCGATAAAGGTTTCTTCACCCCAGATGTCACCCGGGCGCAAAGTATCAACCGTATTACCTCCATACAGGACAGATACCCTGCCTGCTTCCACCCAGATCATCGTTCCGGTCTGATCACTAAGAGGGATTTTCTCATCGGTTTTATACAGCACCAGATTGCCCAATTGAGCAAATTCATTCTGCTGATTGGTGCTGAAACCCTTGAGCAGAAGCAAATCTATCAGCTCTTTGGAAATATCCATTGAAGCCGGAGATATGCCTCCCACCTCTTCTACTTCCTCGCTGCGTTCCAAGCCTTTATTCACAGCCCGCACCAGCTCTTCTTCCTCAATCGGCTTGGTCAGATAATGAAAAGCGCCCCGGTGCAGCGCTTGGGCTACCACATCCACACTTTCATAATCTGTGACCAGGATAATCACTGCCAGCGGTTGAATTTCCCGTATGCGCAGCATCAGTTCCAAGCCATTGATCTGGGGCAGATAGATGTCTATGAGATAGAGATCAAACAGTTCCATCTCCACTTTGTCCAGCGCGTCTTTGCCGTCATCCGCCACTACTACATTGTAGTTGGAATGGCTCAGAAACCTGCTGATCATACTGCTGACATATTGCTCGGATTCTGCTACCAAGATTCTCTTATTCATCAGGCAATCCCTTTTTTGCTATACTAATGACCTCCCCCCTGATTCTCAGAATTCTATTCACTTCTAAATTTCTCTTTGGATACTTTGCTTAATCACGGATGTAGGTCAGAATTTCCACTGAACTTGTGCTGGTCTGATAATAATTTATTATTTCACCCGGAGTCAGCGCTCTGCGCCAGAAACCGATATTATCCATTATCCCGTTCAAAGGCAGCTTAGCTGTAATATTGGTGGCAATGTATTCCACCGGTCGGATATCTCTCACGCCAATAGTCATTCCGTAATTATTGGGACGGCATTTCTTGCCATTGGCGTTGTTGACAGTCACAATATCGTCAATGTCC
>JAWOHU010000089.1:0-2805 GCA_046485025.1 Cloacimonadaceae bacterium (SeqCode)
CAAATCTGCCCACCGGTGCTGTAACCGGCAAATTCATTCTGATAAGGTAGTAAGATATTATATGTTCATTGATTATGCACGCATAAAAGTCAAAGCCGGCAAAGGCGGAGACGGCTGTATCAGTTTCAGACGGGAAAAGTTTGTTCCCAAAGGCGGTCCCGATGGCGGTGATGGAGGCAGAGGCGGTGATATTATTGCCCTGGGCGATACGAATGTCAACACCCTGCTGGACTACCGCTACAACAAGCTTTACAAAGCGGAAGACGGCAAACCCGGTGCCGGAGCTAATAAGCACGGCGTTTCAGGCAAACCTGTCTATCTGAGACTGCCGCTGGGCACGGAAATCTTTCAGATCAGCGGCGACAAAAAAACCAAGCTGGCGGATGTCACAACCCACGGCGAGGAAATAGTCATCTTTCACGGCGGAAACGGCGGTAAGGGCAATATCAATTTTGCCACGCCCACCAATCAGGCTCCCCGCAAAGCCACTCCCGGCAGACAAACTGAAGAAATTGAACTGGAACTGGTACTCAAACTGATGGCGGACGTCGGTCTGGTCGGCTTTCCCAATGCCGGCAAGTCAACCCTGCTGAGTGTGGTTTCAGCCGCCCGTCCCAAGATTGCAGACTATGAATTTACCACTCTGGAACCGATGTTAGGAGTGGTGCAAGTCTCTGATTACCAATCTTTTGTGATGGCAGACATCCCCGGTATCATTGCCGGAGCGCACCTTGGCAAAGGGCTCGGACTGCAGTTCATCAGGCACATTCAGAGGACTTCCATTCTGCTTTTCCTGATTGATGTGAATTCCGAGCACCCGGTGGAGGACTATCGCACCCTGAGAGCGGAACTCTTCCTGTTTGACCCCTTCATGGACAAGAAAGCGCACATTATCGCGCTCAGCAAACTGGACACCGTTCCTGAAGAAGAACGTGAGTCCCTGGTGCAGAGTGTCTCAGAGCTGTTCCGCAAGGAGTTTTCCGAAGAAATTATCGGCATCTCATCTGTCAGCGGATACAACCTGCAGGAACTTAAGTATAAACTCTACAACCTGCTGCAGCAGAGTAAATAGCAGAAAATTATAGATATGACAACGGAGGGATTATGCCCGAAAGATTAAAGCGCTGGCTCAGGCTGAAAGCTGCTCCGGATATAGGAATACACGGTGCGTTCAAGCTAATACAGACTTTCGGAGACCCTTACTCATGGACAAAAGAGAATTTAAAAACAGCTTTTCAACAGCGTTTCATTATCAAAACGGCATATGATTTTCTAATCTCTGACAATGACCCGGAAAACTTTGCAGATATCTGCAAACATCTGGAAAACTATAACATACGCTATACCACCTATCTGGATGACGACTATCCTGCTTTGCTCAAGACGATTTTCTCGCCACCCTTGGTGCTGTATTACAGAGGCGATCTGGTCAAGGCTCAAAGTGACTGGAATCTTGCAGTGGTGGGCACGCGCAAGCCTTCTGAATATGGCAAAGCCCTGACCCGCGAAATCACAGAGCCCATTGCCAAAGCAGGAGTTACCATCGTCAGCGGACTTGCTTACGGGATTGACACAGCGGCGCATAAAGCTGCTCTGAAAGCGGAGGGCAAGACCATTGCCGTGCTGGCGCAGGGTCTGGAAAGGATTTATCCGCCTCAGAACCGCGAACTGGCAGAACAGATTCTGCACAGGGGTGCCATCGTATCAGAATTCGAGCCTGGCAGCAAGATGGAGCGCTGGAATTTTCCTGCCCGTAACCGCATTATTTCAGGCCTGTCGCAAGCCGTTCTGGTCTCCGAAGGGCCCATCACCAGCGGTGCTCTGCTCACGGCCAAATTCGCTCTGGAACAAAATCGCGACGTCTATGCCCTGCCCGGTCAGGTCAATATTCCCAATGCCCAGGGTCCCAATCATTTGATAAAAAACGGCGCTCGGCTGGTCACCACGGCTGAGGACATCCTGCTGGATTTTGGCATTGATTTAACACCGCCGGACCAGATAGACCTGTTCCCTGTCCTGTCTGAGAACGAGCAGACAGTTTATGACCTCTTTAAAACAGAGCAGCGCGAATTCAGCTTTGATGAACTGGTTTTCAAAACCGGTTTCACCATTGGCCAGATTTCCATCGTCCTGCTCAATCTTGAGCTCAAAGGCCTGCTGCTCAAGACTCAGGGCAATATGTTTGCACTAAGATAAGGAGTTTAATTTGATAAAAATAGAAAAACTTGATAGTGTCACTAATCCTGCCGACTTTGAGCAACTGCTCAAACTCTACCTTTCCAACCACTGGATTGAAGCAGCGGACGACTCGACAGATGCTTTGATAGAGAAGATCGTGGCAAGCACTTTTTGCTTTGCCGTTGCCCGGGACGGAGACACAATCATCGCCATGGGACGCGCCATATCTGACGGCGTGAGCGACGCTTACATTCAGGATGTGACAGTTCTGCCCGAGTACAGAAAGCAGGGCATCGGCGGGCTCATCATCGATTTTTTGGTTGACTGTTTGCACTCACACGGAATTGAGTGGATTGGACTCATCAGCGAGCCCGGATATGAAAGTTTTTATCAGAACCTGGGATTTGGTGTAATGCCCGGCTACACACCTTTTCTCTATAAAGGAAAACCCTAATTTGCAACATCTTGCAGAGGAAAAGAATGAACAAGAAAAGACCTGAATTTGAACTCAACCTCCTGACCATTGACCTGGCGCCTATGATTATGGATTGCCTCAAAGCCTTTCCCAAACAGGCTTGCGACCTGAACCTCAGCAATCTCTTCACCTGGGGACAGCTCTACAAACTG
>JAWOHU010000092.1:0-5684 GCA_046485025.1 Cloacimonadaceae bacterium (SeqCode)
CTTTGGGACTGACACGGAGATTCATGATAACCTATTCCGGAATATCAGCTATACAGGTACAAATCCCTACCAGGCCATGGGCATTGAAGTATACTTGGGGGGGTATAATAAAATATATAACAATATGATCTCCAAAATATCCAATCCAAACAGTACCATGACACCCCAGGTCATAGCTATTAATATAGACACCTCATTCCCCAACGACATCAGCAACAATTCGATATTTCTTAATGCCGAAGGACCTCTCTCTAATCCCGATTTCATAACGGCTGGTGTAAACTTTGCCAGAGATTTTAACATCACTATGACAAACAATATTATAGTGAACCTGAGCAATGCACTTGGTGGCGGACTTTCCTGTGTTTTATACAGTTACAATAGCTCAATGTCCGGGTTGGCAGCAGGAACGGATAATAATATTTACTACTGCGGAACTCCTGGTGCCTCGCATGTGATCGCCTCTTTCCAGGGAATTGAATATCAGACTATTGATGATTACAAAAACGCTACCGGAACAATTGAGCAAAATTCCTTGACTGAACTGGTGCCTTTTGTCTCCACAGGTTCTCTACCAGACCTGCATATCAGGACTTATATGCCAACCGTTGTGGAAGGCAATGGCATTCCTATAGCATGGGTTACAGAAGATTTTGACGGCAACCCACGCCATGCGACTAATCCTGATATAGGTGCTGATGAAGGTAATTTCCTAACGACCACACCAGATACACCTCAGAACGTGCTGATCGATGGCTCTGATGGTGTCTTTACAATCTATTGGGATCTAGTTCAAGGAGCAACTATTTACAAAATCTATAGGGCTGTTGATCCTTATGCTAGCCTGCCCTGGCAACTTATTGGCACGGTTCAAAACCCAAACCATTATCATGTTTTTGAAGATTATGATCCAAAGGCATTTTATTTTGTCACAGCTCAATATTAAAGCAGGCAATATGTAATACAGCTCAACCAAGCCCCATAAAAGCAGAAGTTGTTTAACATACTAACATATTTAACATAGGGGGACCCATATTGTATATGGGGGTCTGGGAGTGTTAAGTGTGTTAAGTATGATAAATAACCCCTCTGTTCTGCTACTCTGCCTGCAGTTAAGCTGCGGCCTATAAGCAGATTCTGAAAAAAGGGAACGCTGGCTTCAAAGTTTATCCTGAGCTGGCCGAAAAGGCAGGTCCACCAGATTTATCTGGTTTTTTTAAAAGCAACTATATTCGCCTCGAATGTAGAAAGCATATCCACAGACAATGCGCCTGTAGATACGTAGGTACAGGCGTCTCGCCTGTATTATACAAGCGGGGACGCTTGTATCTACTGTAAAAACCGTCTGAAAACGGTGGTCCAACCGAAAAAATTCAGCGTTCCGACACAGGAATGACGAATGTGAGGTTGCGTTTGAATTCTAACTTAATTAATCATCAGCTTACGCAACTGGCAGCCGGAGGAGGATTGCAGGCGCAGGAGATAGATTCCTGTGCCCTGAAAATGCCCGTGCTCGTCACGTCCGTCCCAGTTCACACTGTGTTCGCCGGCTGAGAAGCTCTGCCACTTTTTGACAATCTGACCCTTGACGTTATAGATGGTGAGTGTGGCATTGCTGCGGGCTTTGACACTGAAGCGGATGGTGGTATTCAGACTGAAGGGATTAGGCCAGCTCTGGAGCATTAAGGGCAGGGCAAGGTGCTCTCCGGTGCCGGTGAACTGGAAATCTATAACAGCAGGAGCTGATTCTCCGGCAATGTATTGGGCGGTCACATAGACCGTGTAGGAGGTTCCAGGAACAAGGTCAGAAAAAGTCCAGGTCTCATCTGTGGCAGTGCCGGACAGTTCTCCGTCCAGATAGATATTGTAATGCTGAAAGGGTGAGGTGCTGCCGGGCACTGGTTCAATCCAGGAGAGCAGGACTTCAGCAGAGATATTGACAGTCAGATTCAGAGGCGGATTGAGCACGGCATCTGAATACATCAGGTTGCGAAAGTAGCGAAAAGTCCCGTCATAATCGCCCAGAACCAAGTCAAGATCGCCGTCGGCATCAAGGTCAACCAGGGCGGGAGCCGTATTCTGGTCACCCATAATGCCGCTGATCAGAGTGTTGTTGAGCACCCAGCTATGCCCCTGACGCAAGTAGCAGCGCAAGTCTCCCCACATGTCTCCGGTGACGAAATCCAGATCGCCGTCATTGTCAATGTCGCCAAAAGCGGGAGAGCAATTGGTGCCGATGTCTATGGACTGGAAAAAGTTGGGGACCAAAACCCAATCCGGCACCAGAGGAGTGCCCTGATTCAGATAGTAATAAATCATTCCCGATTCATTGCCGACTGCGAGGTCCAAATCACCATCACCGTCCATATCCAGTAGCCTGGGCACAGACCAGCCTCCCAAAGCGACGGAAGACAACACGCCTGTCTCCTGGACGAAGCCGGTGCCGGTATTGCGGTGGTAATAGAGATGTCCGCTGAGGTCACCGATGATGGCGTCGGGAAGGTTGTCGCCGTTGACGTCGCCAATCGTCACAGCGGCATAGATGGAGTGGTCAATGCTCGTAAAATAGGAGCTGTCGTGCTGCCAGGCAGGTGCGTGAGGGGTGCCGATGTTGCGGTAGTATTTGATGTCACCGAGCTGGCTGCCGCTGATCAGGTCGAGGTCGCCGTCATTATCAAAATCAAAGAAGACGGGAGAACTGGCTCCGCCGACATCCAACACACCGCCAAACAAAGCAGTATTAGCCTGCCAGGAGGGATTTGAGGGGGTTCCGGTATTCACATAATAATGCAGTGGTCCGGAAGCAGTTCCGAAGACAAGGTCAAATAAACCGTCGTTGTTGAGGTCAACCAAATCCGGTGAATTCCAATAATCCTGCATTCCAAGCCCTGAAAAGAGAGCTGAATTGGTCTGCCAGTTGCCGGAGGAAGGAGTGCCGTTGTTCTGATAGTAGACAAAACCATGCAGGTCTCTGCCGACCAGAATGTCCTGGTCATTGTCAGCATCAAGGTCGCAGAAAATGGGATAGGCATAAAGCCCGACATCGCCGATTTCCAGAGAATTAGCCTGGCTGAACTGACCGCTGGCGGGAGTTCCAGTGTTGAAAAAGAGACGGACGCTACCGTTTTCGCTGAATCCGACCACCAGGTCCAGATCGCCGTCATTATCCACATCAGCCAGATCGGGAATGGGAAAATTGCTGGTCAATATACCTGAAAAGTAGCCCGGAGCTTCAGCATAAACAGGAGAAGCTGTAGTGCCGGTATTGAGGAAAAGATGCAGTCCGGTGAATCCGCCTGTGACCAGGTCGAGGTCACCATCGTTGTCCAGATCTGCACACACGGCGACATCCGCATCCAGAGAGGAGATTCCGCTGGTCAGATCAGTGCCGGGAGTGAAAATTGGATGGGAGGCAGTGCCGGTGTTTTCTATGTATAAAGGAGTTCTGTTGCTGCTGCCTAAAAAGAAATCAAAATCCCCATCCCCATCCAAATCAGTAAAACGGGGCTGGGAAAAAGTGAGGCTGGGTACTCCGCTGGGATTGAAAACTGAATTATCCGCTTCCCAAGGCTGGGCAGATAAGCTCTGCAGGCAAAGTATCGTTGCTAATAAAACAAGGTATCTTTTCAATGCTTCTCCTCTGAATAAAGTCAGTCTAACATAACTTTGGCAAGCAAGAGATTTGAGGTTAATTGTGTCAACTAAATAATGCGGCACATAAAAAAAGACTCCCGGCTGGGGGAGTCCTTTTATCAATAAAGTTTGTCTTGATAATTCAACAGAGCAAGCTGGCTGTATTTACTTCAGCAAGAAAGTCTTTTTGATTTCTGAGTAATTTCCACAGGTCATTTGGTAAAAATAAACTCCGGAGCAGACGGGATTTCCACTTAAATCAGAACCATTCCAGAGCATCTGATAATGTCCGGCTTTATTGTGGGAAATCAGATTACTCCAGATCAGTTGTCCTTTGATATTATAAACATGCATGGCAACAGATCCCGGAGCAGCCAGCTTGTATGGCAGGTGTAGAGGTGGCTGGAAGGGATTGGGATAGGCGTCCAGAAGCATAGTAACAACAGGCACAAGCGGGATATCGCCATTGTTGTCATAGATAATCACACTGATGGGTCCGTGAAATTCTGATTCGCTATTGATTTCAAGGCTTTGCAGCCAATAATAATATATGTGTTCCGGGTCAACTTCGCTGTCTGTAAAAACATAATCTGTTTCCTGGGAAGTATTGGTGGCGGCAATCAAAGATGGGATTCGCATTGCATTTGATAAAAGAGCATCCTGACCACGATACAGATAAAATCCTGCCAGGTTGGTTTCAGTCTGAGTTGTCCAGTTCAAGACAACATAATTCTGGGCAGAGACAATGGCAGTGAAAGCGGAAAGTTCCACCGGCAGAGTGTATTCATTGGTTCCAAACATAACAGCGATATGGGATCTGAATCCATCCAGAGTATATGGTCCGCCGTCGCCGTTGTAATGATACTGCAGACCTTTGCTGCCATTGCTGTTTTCAATTCCGATGGAAGGAGAGTGCAGGTTGCCTGTGACTTCCTGATACTGCAATTTTATTCTGCCGTCAGGATAGAGCAGGACCTGGGCTGTGACAGAATTTTGGGCGTTATAAGCAGTTCCGGACCTTCCGAGATGGTCATAGGTGATTACAAAAGCAGAGGAGCCAGAGCCGTAATAGATATTGGAGAAGCCAGGGTAGTACTCGAGATCGTCCCAAAACAGGGCAATAATGTTGTCAGGATTTGGGCGGGATGGAATCTGGGCATTACTCGACTGACTTGCTCCGGAGTCGAATTTGAGAAAACCGTTGGTGGAAAGATAAAATTCGTTATAGATGTTTCCATAGAAGCTGAAATTAAATCCCAAGGCAATAGGTCCCCAGTATCCGTCATCCAGACTTCCCGAAATGGAAGCAGGATTTACGGCAGCGGAAGTCTGCTCAATCCAGTTATAGTTGGGCACGGCGGGTGCAGTTATGGAAAGGTTGTTGGCAAAATAGTATCCGCCGGCAGTTGTGCTGATATCCCCGCCACCGTGATTGGGTGAATCGGTGCAGACGGCAGAAAGGTTCACCATATGAATTTCACGATACAAGTTGTCAATAATGGTTAGATATGCAGAAAAGCTTCCTTCCGCAAAAGGCAGAAAGCTGAGGTTGAAAATAATGCTTTCTCCTGCACTCAGGGCAAGAGGATAAGTGATGTTATCAGTGAGCAGGAACTGAGCAGCATCTGTGCCACTGAGCGTGATGGAATTTATGCCCAGAGAGCCGGTTCCGGCATTGGAGACAGTAAAAATCTGACTGGCAGGAGTTCCCGCCACTACTATTCCAAAGTTCTTGCTCTCAGGTACAATGGCAAACACAGGTTCAGGCAGTTGCACATTTATCCAGACTTCATTGGATAGGTTAGAGTAAAGGTCATTTTTGTCTTTGGCTCTGATTCTAAAGTAATAAGGACTGCCTTGAGTTAAGCCTGTGATATTAATACTCTCAGCAGCCTGGGAAGCCAGAAGCGCAATGCTGCTGCGGTTCAGAATCAGGTAATTGTCCACCCCTATTGGTTCTGAGGTATAGAGAATCTCATAAGTTTCAAAATCATAGGCAGAACTTCTGTTCCAGCCTAAAGTGACTGAAGTCGAAGTCTGACTGAGGATGG
>JAWOHU010000166.1:0-15013 GCA_046485025.1 Cloacimonadaceae bacterium (SeqCode)
AGATTGTTCAGCAGAACAGAAGAACTGAACTGAAGAATATCTGCGTTGATACTGCCGGCGTCTGAAAAAGCGCCCCCGTCATTATCATTGGAAGTGAATTCGACAAACAGGTTCTGCACAAAACCGGTGCTGATGGAAAAGCTATCCAGTTTCAGGAATCTCCTGATGCGGTTTTCCACCGGACTGAGAAATTGCGAGACATAAGTCGTGCTGACGCTAGTGCTGATGAGCTGCATAGCTTCGTCCTGAAGCAGAGACTGACGTTGGCCAGCGCTCAGTTCATCTATGTTCTTGTTATAGCGCAATCTGGCCAGAATCTGAGTTGTGGTTCTGTCCTGCGGATTGTCGCTGGTCAGATTGAATTCGAGTTGATTAAGGATATCGGGTCCTTTTTGCGGATTTGTCGTCACTGTTAAAGTTATCTGAGTGCCGTCTGGCAGCTTTCTGGTCAGAGTTCCATTCACGGCTATTATATTGTTGGATTCATTGATGATGAGTCTGACTTGTTCGACCTGGAAAATTGTGCCGTAGAAATCCAGGGTTCCCTTCTCCGAGATGAAATCAGCTTCTTTGGCATGCCACTCAATACCGTCATAGGACAGGCGCAGAAAGCTTCCGGGCAAAATGACAAGATTAGCGGGATAGGTGACATAGTGGACATTATTATCGATTTTGATCATCAAATCCAAGGTGAAGGGCAGAGGCAGGATTTCCTTCTCTGCTTCCGGTTTTCTTTGAAACACATTGATCATCTGCAGCAGGTTTTTTGTATTGGCGGGGTAGACCGCACTGCCATTAGAAGCGACCACTTCGGCGACGATTTCCATATCGTCAAAAGGTCCTTTGATTGTAGCTTCGCTTTTGTTCTGACCTTTGACCAGAGCAGTGGCGACAGTATTGGCAGGCAGGAATTCTGGAACGGGAATTTGGATTCCCGGGTCGCTGCTGCGGATCAGGAAGTAACCCAGATTCAGTGGACCGATGAAGAAATTATCCTCGCCCAAGTCAATCTCATTGCGGATAAAGAGCCTGCCATTGCCGACCCGGCAGGTGAAGCTGTCTATTTTAAGTTCATTTTTTAAGATTGATGCCGACAAATCAATATCGCTGAACGCTTCCATCTGATCCTGCATTTTGAGCAGTCCATTTTCCATAGAAATAGAGCCGTTCACGATTTCAATTCCGTCCTCATTGGTCTGGATAATCAGTTGGCTGTTTACCTTGCCTCTGGCAGTAACAAAATAGGGCACGAAACTCTGCAGGATTTTCAGAGCCTCGGCTTCGATGTTCAGGCTCAGAGAATTGCTGCCTTCGGTGTATTTACTGGTCAGGAAATTATAGTTCAAAGCTCCGGAACCGCTTATGTCATATTGATTCGCAGTGAATATCTGCAGACTGTCAATCAGTAAAACATCATTCTCTTGCGTAGCTTTGATGCGCACATTGTCCAAAGGAATATCCATTATCCTGATATCTGTCCCGGTCAGATTGCAGGCAAGGCTCTGCTGCCAACCGTTATTGTCTTTGTTTTCCGCGTTCCAGGCAACATTGCCGCTGATCAGACCCTCGAAGTTCTGTTCAATAAAGAAATAAGCCAGACTGAAGTCCTTCAGTTCGCTCTCAGCCTTTATGGAGATTCCCGGTCCGCGTTTGATATTGCCCTGAAGACTGATTCCTTTGTTATCTGGAGTCCGGAAATCTGAAGTCAGATTTAGATTATCGGTTGTGCCGGTCAGAGTAATATGAGCAGTTAAGGGTTTCAGTTCGGGCAGTTGAATGGAATCGACATTAACAAGACCCCGGATTTGTCTATCCTGATAAAGGTTATAATCCAGAGCCGCAGATATGTTTCCGATGTCCGGCAGATTGGCTGCGACAGGATTGAACATTTTCCAGTAACGTGAAACATCCAGACTGTCCACCGCTAATATCAGTCCCGAATCATAATAATCTTCAAAATCATACCAGCCCTGTGCTGACAGTATATTATCCAGGTTGAAGTCAAGCAGCTGCACCTGCTTTTCATCCAGCTTGGCGGTCAGACTGAACTCAAAGGGAATGTTCTCCGCTGCTGCGTCCTGGGTGTGGAAATCGATGTCACCCTCTTTGGTTTTGAGGTTATAGGAAAGTTTGGAGAGGAAGTTCCCGGTCAGCAGTTTGGGAGCAGCCATTTTCAGGTTAAGGTCGGTTTCGGCGGAAACATCATCCTGCCTGATTTGAGCTTTGATCAGTCCTGACACTATAGCGTCAATATTCTGTTTTTTAGCCAATAACAGATAGTTGTCGAGAACTACATTCTCCATCAAAAGCTCTGCCTCAAGGTCAAGCCCGATGGGGTCTCCGTCTGCTCTGATACTGATGTTCTCATTCTCCAGAGCAAGGCTGACATAACCCTTTTGCTTGTTTCCATTACTCATTTGATACTCAGCCTGACCGTGGAATCCGGAAAAGGCGACTTCTGAATTGTAAATTTCCAAGTCTCTGATTTCCACTTGTGCTTTAATACCATTCTTGAAATTCATCAGGGCTGAGACATCCGCCGATAAATTAAGTATCTCGTCATAATAAACGGGACTGGTCATTAAATCAATCTCCAGCGCTACCGTATTGATATCAAAGCTGCCGTTGGCGGAAGTAAGCTGATTTCTCCAACTGAAGGGGTCAACAGAAAAGCGTGCCACCAGATTAGACATTTCGGCATCGATATTGACATCGGTGGCGTATTCATCAAACAGTTTGATTTCGGGAAAGTTGATGCTGCCCTTGGCAAAGAGGTCATCGAAATTGCCTTCGATTTTGACTACCCCTGCGCCGCTGCCTTCGATTATGTCAGTAATATCGTTCAAATCCAGTCTGATGATATTGGCTTCCACGTTTAAGTAAGGCTCGTGCAGATAGTCGTGCAGATAGCCTGCGCCTTTGAAACGGTGGGTATTGACGCCGGCTTCCTTAACATTAAAATAGACATATTGCGGATTAGCCTGAATCTGGATTTCAGGAAAGATTGCATTGAAATCCCTGTAGAAAATGTTGGTTGGCGCTAGATTGCAATTGACTGTGTATTCCGGATAGCTGTCCTTGCTTGCCTGGGAATAGTCCAGATGAACATTAATAGTGGTCTCAACCTTCTCAAATTGAGTAAAGATAAAACTAAAAGGAATAAAATCCGAAATGTCTGCCTTGATTTCCGAAATCAGCCCCTTATCCAGCTTGGCACTTGCTTGAAGTTTTCCATTTCGGGCAGTAATTGCGTCCAATTTAAAAGACGTATTGCGCTTGTTGACAACTGTGATATCGATGTCAGAAAGCTTTTCCTCAATCCTGAGTGTATCTGGTGAAACCTCGCCCAGAATACCTGTAACCACGATATCCAGCTTACCCTGTTTGATTTCCAGTTTGTCGAAATAAGGAGTTAAATCAGGTATCTCAAACTTCTTTTTTTCCTCCTTGCGGGGCTGGTTGAGGTCAATTCTGAGCGACAAATCCGGCTCATAGACAGTGACGCTCTTAACTACTTTTTGGAATTTGAACCCCGAAGTTATGATACGGAGCAGGTTATAGCGAACCTGAACCTGCCTGGCACTGACCTTGACTATTCCTTTTTTGTCGGCAAAGGATAGACCGTTTGCAGTTATCTGCCTTTCGTTGATTGACAGCTTCTCAATATTCACCTGACCGGACAGCGTCTTACTGAGAAATCCCTCCAATGCTTCCGTGACCCGTTCTCTGCCTTTCAGCGCATACCATAAGATAAAAAAAACCGCGTTGATTATCATTAAAACGAGGACAAGAATCAGAAGCCATCTGGAATGTTTCATCTCTGCCTTGGTTTGCTATCTAAGCCGGTGCAAAATGCCGTCTTCCAGTTTGTAATGAGTCTGAGCCTGTTCCGAAATGGCAGAATCATGCGTGACTAAAAGGAAGGAACAGCCCAGTTTCCGATTGAATTTAAAAAATAAATCGAGTACGTCAGAGCTGTGTTCAGGGTCGAGGTTACCGGTTGGCTCATCCGCCAAAACCAGACTGGGATTGTTGATGAGAGCTCTGCCCAGTGCCACTCTCTGCTGTTCACCACCACTCAACTGATGCGGATAATGATTTGCCCGCTGTTCTATATCCAGTTCCCTGAGCATTTCCGTCGCTTTGGCAAAACTCTCCTGTTTGCTGATTCCGTTCACCATCAGTGGCAGAGCGATATTCTCCAACGCAGACAAATCTTCCATCAGGTAATGAAACTGAAAGACGAATCCGATGAGTCTGTTCCTGAGTTTGTGCACATCCGCTGACTGTGTCGTGACCGGCTCTCCATTAATCAAGATTTGACCGCTGTCCGGATTGTCGAGCAGACCCAGAAGATGGAGCAGAGTGCTTTTTCCGCAGCCCGATTTACCGCTGATGCAGACAAATTCTCCCGTTTCGATATTCAGGTTGATATCCTGCAGAATTTTGAGCTCCAGATTGCTGTCCCAATAGGTCTTTTTCAGATGTTCTGCTGTCAGAACGGACAAAGCTTCCTCCTTACTCAGTTTCCTCTCAGCACATCGATGATATTCATCCTATCGATGTATCTGAGCGGGAGTTTGATGCAGATGGCAATCATCAGTAGCGACAATATGAACACGGCGAGATAGTTCAGAGCCGAGATGTGCATCGTTATCTTATCTATAAAATAGACCTCGCCTTTCAGTTGGTAAAAACTCTGTTGCGTTATCAGCCACGAGATGACCGAACCGAGCGCCAGACCTACTACAATAGATACAACGCAGATGAACAAAATCCTCAGATAAACCACCTGCCTGATTTGTCTGACTGCAAGACCGACCGTTTTGAGAATGGCGATTTCCCTTTTCTTATCGAGGATGGAGGTCGATACGATACTGATGCTGTTGAGAGCCGCAATCAAGATCAGAAAGCTGAACACAAGGAATATCAGCCATTTCTCAATCACAATCAGAGAAAACAGATTGCCATTGTAATCTATCCACGAATGCAGCAGAAAGTCTTTTCCCAAAATGCTTTGCAGCTTTGCTTTCACAGCTTCAGCCTGATTAATCCATTTTTCCTTCAGATTGATTTCCAGGTGTGTATATTGAGGTGCGATGTTATAGAAGCTGAAAGCGTCGTCAGTTGTCATCAGAATGAGGGTCTTGTCCATCTCGTAGTAACCGGTTTTGACTATTCCTGCGATAGTAAAGTCCATCTGCCGCGGGATCATCCCCAAAGGCGAAAAAGTCTCCGTTTGCGGATAGAGCAAAGTGATGCTGTCATTGATATTGAGCCCCAAATCACCGGCTAAAATATCACCGAGAATGACGTTTCCACTCACAAGTGAACTCTTTCCTTGCCTGAGATAATGCGCATACCAGGTCTCATTGTCCGCTTCCGGGGAATAGGCTCGGACCAGACAACTTCTGATTTTACCGTCTTTTCTGAGCATAGCGGTATTGGTATAGGCAGCTCTGACTGAACTGATCTCTCTCCGCTCTTTCGATTGCTCAATTGCTCTTTCTGATTGTTCCTTTGACAGTGTCTGACCATATTCGGAATAGACCATAATATGTGCGCTGCTGCTAAGTAGAATCTTCTTCAGCGTCTTTTCATAGCCTTCAAACAGATTGATGGCAGTTGCCACCACAGCCACAGAGACCACGATACCCAGTATCATTATCACATAGTCAAAGCGGATGCGCCGTTTGACCTTTGTGAAAAGCGAGTTCTTTATCAATAGCAAAGCCAGTTCATTCATAATCAGGAGGTTTCTGCTTTCCCTGGTTCGAGGTTGGCTGTCTCGCGAATGGAAATCTGTTTGGCGTCTGCCTGGCTGCGGTTGATGATGAGTTCGCAGATAAGTCCCATCGAAAAGAACTGCAATCCCGCCAGAATCATCAAAATACCAAGGAAAAGCAGCGGACGGTTGGTCAGCGGATGACCGTAAAACAGCTTCAGAAATGCCAGATATCCCGTCAGCACAATTCCGAACACGATGGAGACGATACCAATTCTGCCAAATAAATAGAGCGGACTTTTGGCATATTGGGTCACCATCTTGACCGTGAGTAAATCAAAGAAGCCACGCAGATACCGTTCCACGCCATATTTGGATTTGCCGTGGATTCTGGCTCGATGATTGACTGCCAGTTCGCCCACCCTGTAACCCAATGCATGAGCCAGGGCAGGGATATAACGGTGCATTTCTCCATAGAGGTTGATTTCCTTCACCACTTCCTTTTTGTAGAGCTTGAATCCGCAGTTGAAATCCTTCAGTTTCAGCCTAAAAGTATTAGACGCGACGAAGTTGAAAAATCTGGATGGCAACGTTTTATACAGCGGGTCATGCCGTTTCTGTTTCCAGCCCGAGACCATATCATGCCCCTCTTCCAGCTTGCTCAGAAACTTCGGAATTTCAGCGGGGTCATCCTGTAAATCCGCATCCAGAGTGAAAATATAGTCTCCTTTAGCCAGACCGAAGCCAGTCTGCAGGGCTGCCGCTTTGCCAAAATTACGGCGGAAGCGCACCAGTCTGACACGTTCGTCCTGCGCTGCGATTTCGCTCAGGATGGCGTAACTGTCATCCTTGCTGCCGTCATCGATGAAGATTATCTCATAATCGGCTGCCGGATTATGGCTCACAATTTCCTTATACAGCGTGCGGATGGAATCTGCTTCGTTGAGGAGTGGAATTACATATGAAATGCTCATAACTTCCTGCTTTATATAAAGATATGCACCAGGGACATAACTATCCCCGAAATCAAAGGTATTTTGACATTGTCATCCATGGGAATTTTCCATGCCTCGGCAAGGGTGGCTGCCAGGCAGCCGAGGGTATAGACCCAGGGACTCAGCTCTGCACCAAAGATAACGGAGTAAATCATGATGCTCGTGAAGCAGGCCAGACTGCCCTCGATGGATTTGTTACTGCCTGTCAGTTTGCGTTTGCCGAAGGCTTTGCCGACCATGGCTGCGAAGGTGTCTCCGATAGATAGATAGCTCATTGCCAGAAAAGCGATTATGGGTTCGAAGAAAGCAACACTGAGCATCCCTGCGAAGATGAGAAAGGTCGAGCCTGTAAAATCTCTTTGCTCGTGCCTGCGCAACATCAGTCCGAACATACGGTGAAACAGTTTGCGGAAGGAAGGGATATGCAGCCGGTAGAATTCGATTCCCAGCGAAAATATCAGCGCTGCCAACATTAGAATGAACATCAGCAGCCGGTTGTTGAATCCGAGGATATATCTATACGCCAGGGGAATGGCTACAGAGCTGATATGAACTGACTTGCGCAGCGCTTCCTTCAGATTTTCGTTTACCATAATCCGTCTTTTTCCTGCTTATAGTGGCTCAGGCTGTCTGTCCTTCTGCGGGAGTATAGTCCAGTATTTTGATCAGGTTGGGATTCTTGAGCTGAATAACGATATTGAGTTTTCCCGTCTCCTGGATTTTGGGACTGCAACTGTCGATACTGAAGCGTTCGTTGAGCTGTTTTACGGTGCAGTCTTTGACCAGGATTATCGGTTCCGGGTTTTCCTGTCCGAAGGGGAGCAGCCGTTCCAAATCAAACCAAGCCCGGTTGGACAGTTTTTCCGGACTGAGCACGGCGTCGATTTCCAGTTTGTGCACCAGGATATCAGCTTCCAATTGCTGTTTCAGATAGTCGTGAAAGTGTTCGATAAAGTCGTTGTAACTCTCGGGAAGCATCGTAAATCCTGCCGCCTTGGCATGACCGCCGTATTGTATCAGACTGTTTTTGCAGTAATTGAATGATTCCACCATATTGAAGTTATGGGCGCATCTGCCTTCACAGACCATCACGTCACGGCGTTTCTTGATGAAGAGAGCGGGAATGCCAAGATTGTTGACCACATAAGTTGCTGCCGTTCCCAACAGCGTGTAGGGTATCAAATCCTCATCGTCGTAATAGATGAAAGCCTCGCCTTCAAAATCCTCAAGCAGCGTCCCCACCAGCTTGAAAACGTTATTCAGCGCCAGTTCCCAGGCGTTCTTTTCCTCTTCCAAAAGCTGAAAAAGTCGGACTTTCTCATCGCTCAACTGCAGCAGAAAGCGCATGGCGATATGTTTCCCGTCTTCTTCTCTGCCGTTGGCTATCAGACGGCTGCAATAGTGCATAAAGTTCAGCTTATCCGTGAGTCCTGATACCCGGTTGAAATTCCTCTGTAAAAACTCAATCGTAGAATCCTTCAGATTGTCCCAGTCGTTGAGCACGTGTCTGACCAAAATTCTATTGACTCCCGTCATCGGAACTTTATCCGCGATGGAACCGATAGCCGCCCAAAAGTAGAGAGCCGGTTCGACAGGGTGCTCGAGCAGTTTGCTCAAATAGCGGATGAGCATCAGGACGACGCCCACTCCCGAAAGCATTTTATAGGGATACTGACATTCAGCCAGCTGCGGATTGAGGATGCTGTAGGCATTGGGAATGTGTTCCGGCTGGACCAGATGGTGGTCTGTGACAACCACGTCGCAGCCCATCCGGTTCAGTTCCTCCACTCCCTCAAAAGCGCTGATGCCGTTATCCACCGTTATGACCAGCGGAAATTTGTGCTCTCTGACAAAGTCGATGAACGATTTCTGAATCCCGTGATGCTCGATTATCCGGTTGGGAATGAAATAGTTATGCTTCTGGTAACCAATGGAATCGAGATAGCGGTAGAGAATGTAGGTGCTCGTAATGCCGTCCGGGTCATCGTGTCCGAAAATGACCAGCGGCTCATTTTTGTAAAGCGCTTCCCTGATGCGCTCTGCCACCGTTTCAATATTGGCGAGTAAAGCTTCGTCAGGCAGTTCGTCAAGGGTGTGATAGAGGTCTTCTTCTTTGATGCCCCGAGCGCTCATGATTTGTGACAAAAGAGGTGTATCCACCTCTGTTTTGATATCCCAGACAGGCTTCATCGGGAGATATCCTCCACTTGCGGAATTTCCCTCGGGGCGCTGCGTGAAAACGCTTTGGAGAGGATGTCAAAGCCCGTGACGCCGAACATAAACATCAGCGAGCGGTCTTGCAGATTGTGTTCAGCCACATTGCCGCGCCAGAGGTATTGCAGACCCAGGTCAATACTGTTTTCCGTATTCTTGATGGGCAGCGAAAGTCCGCCGCTGACCGCTGTTTCAGTGACTGTAGTACCGTTTACGCGGAAGGGGAGAACTCTGTGTGAGAATCCCGCCCGTTTGGGCATTTGACCCAGAAAGGTATTACGCGTTCCGGGGCGCGGTTCGTGAGCCAGTCCCAGACCCAGTTTCCAGCCGTTGGCGTCGTATTCGGAATATTTGGCGCTTTTCCACAGGCTGAGCGTGTAATCGGTGGAAACCTTGTATTGGTCTTTGTATTTCCAGGTCGCGCTGGTGGTAATCTGTGACGGGATGGAATAGTGCACCGTGCCCAGGTTTTCCGTCTCGTGGATGGAATAGCGCACCAAATCACCCTTCAGATTGGCTGCATGCGAATACACAAAACCCAATGCCATATCTTCATAGGCGGCGGTGAGACCGACTGTAGCGGAGGGATTTTTGTAATTACGTTCCAGTTTCTCGCTCGTGTTGAAAATGCCGAATCCCCCGTCCTGAAAAAACTTGCGGATATCGTGACCCAGATAGTAATTTGCCCCGACGCCCAGGTTGAAATAGCGGTAATGAAAGGCGTAGAGCAAATCCGCCCGGTAGATATAGCGGTCGATGGATTGCTTTTCTGTCACTTCCAGAGTGTCCATCATAACCGTGAATTCGTTCTGAACAACTCCTGAAGCCCAGGAATTGAACTGAAATCCGAAGTGGTGATTATTGATGGGGAAGGAGACGCTGAAGAAGGGAAAATCCAGCGAGTTATCGCGGAAAGTGCGTTCCGTTCCGAAATCTGATTTGTAGCCCGTCCAGCCGAATACAAGACCTGTCGAGAGCAAAGTACGGTTGCTGGCGCCCATAATGGCGGGATTGCCATAACCAGTGTTTTTGCGGAAAATATCGGAGGCTCCTACGTCACCCATGCTTAGTCCGTAGATATCATTGCCATAGTACTGACAGGGTGGTCCGTAGAACGAAAAGACGGAGTTTCCGCCCCACAGCGGGGCAGTTAGAATGACCAAAAACAAGGTCATAACGATGCTTGCGAAGTTTAATTTCATTTATGTTTCCTTTTTTTATGATGCGCAGGTTTGACCGGGTCAGGCGGCACCCGGAAGAAGCGTAAGGCATTATTGAAAGCGGTTTCTGCCACTTCATTGGGTGTTATTTCCTTGATTTGTGCGATTTTTTCAGCGATCAGATGCAGAAACAGCGGACTGTTGCGCTTACCCCGGTTGGGCTGAGGCGAGAGATAGGGGCAGTCGGTTTCAATCATAAACTGTTCCATCGGAATCAGGCGGATAACGTCGTCCAGATTGGAATTGGGAAAGGTGATACTGCCCGTGAAGGATATCATCCAACCCTCGTCCAGCACCTGCTGAGCGAAGATTATGTCGCCGGAAAAACAGTGAAACACTGCAGCTTTGACCTTCTCTTTTTTCAGAAAGTTATAACATTCCTGATGCGCGTTGCGGTCGTGAATGACCAGCGGTTTGTCATATTCCAGCGCTAGTTTGATTTGATTGACAAAGACTTCTCTCTGCACCGGATAAGGCGACAGATTGCGGAAAAAATCCAGTCCGGTCTCACCGATGGCGAGCACTTTCTTTTCCCGCGCCAGTTTCTTCACCACTTCCGCGTCGAAATCGGTGGCGTCGTGAGGATGGTAACCCACCGTGGAAAATAGGTGCAGATACTTTTTGGCAAGCTCCAGGGAATTGTATGAGGTCTCTTTATTAAACCCGATATTGATGATGTATTCAATGCCCTGAGCGAAGCATTTATTAATCAAACTGTCCCGGTCGCTGTCAAAGTCCGGTAAATCCAGATGTGCATGTGTCTCAAACAGTTTCATATATTTTTTATCCTTTTTTACCCATTAATACAAGTAAAATCAAATCTGCCAATCTTGTCAAAGGATTTTATATGAGAACCGTCGTCACAGAGCTTGAGGGAGAAAAATGCATCCTTCGCACTTACATCTCTACGCATTTTCGCTCTTATGTTACTGAATAGAATCAGCCTGTCTGATGGCTATCTATTCAGCATCTATTCAGGACCAATGCAGAGGCATAAGAGGGCTGATTAAGAAAATTGATGTAATACTAAAAAATGCCAATTCAGCAGGAGCAGAAATTGACTGCTACAAACATAATATCAATATATCATATATACATATAAAATCTCAAGCTAACAAAATAACAAAATAACAATAGGGGGACCCTATAAAAATAGGAGGGGTGGCTGGGGTTATTTTGCTATTTTGCTACTTTGCCAATTTTAAGTCGTTTGAGTGAAAACCCAGAAGTCCCGAGCGAATGAAATTATTCAGTTGACACCAGAGATTTTATCAGCAAGCTTGTAAAAAATGAGTAACATTATTATAAATAAGGAGTTAACAATATGGACGGACTGAAGTTTTACCTGAACGCTGCCAAACAGGCGGCAAAGTGGCATGCCAATTATCGCCAGGAAATGAGAGCCTGCCGGTTTGATACCATCGCAGTGCACGGCTTGTATTCGATGCAGGAAGCGCTTGATTTTAACCAGGGTTCGATCATAGAGCCGGGCTATCTTTCCACCTCTCAGGCATATCGCGATTCGGACGAGATGGAACTGGCGCTGGGCTATCAGATTCCCACCTGGTGTTACACCCGCATTGCCAATCCCAGTATGTATTATTTGGAAGGCGTGCTCGCTCTCTTGGAAGACTACCGCACCGGCGTCGAAGCGTCCTGTCTGGTCACTTCCTCAGGGATGTCAGCCATCAAAACCGCCGTTGATGAATTTTTGCATCCCGACCCCAAGAAACCCAATCAACCGCGCAACTTTGTCGCCACTTCGCAGGTCTATGGCGGAACTTTTCAGCAGTTCAACGTGCGCAAAAATCAGGAAGACAGGATTGAATGGCGCAAGGTCATCAATTCCAATGATATAAAAGAATGGGAGTCGCTGATTGATGCCAACACCCGATTCCTGTATGGCGAAATGCCCAGTAATCCGACCCTGTCCTTCTTTGACCTGAAAAAAGTGGCGGATTTGGCACATAAGCACGGGATTCCCTTTATCGTGGACGCCACCGTGGCAACTCCGGCCCTGATGAGACCATTGGCTTTCGGCGCGGACATCGTTATTCACTCAGTCACAAAGTCCCTTCACACCAGCGGTTTCGGCATCGCAGGAGCGATTGTTGCACGCAAGAATATCACTTCCAAATTCGGTAATCCGGAGATGAAAAAAGACTTCTGCGGCTATCTGAAACTTTTGCCTGCCAGGGATAACGGTCCCAATCTTTCCGCTATGCAATGTTTGCTTGCCATCAACGATATCCGCACTCTGCGCATGAGAATGGATGTCTGCTCCCAGAATACGATGAAAGTCTCGGAATTTCTGGCTAAACACAAACACATTTCCAAAGTAAACTACCTGGGGCTGGCCAGCCATCCTTTGCATAAAATTGCCAAGAAATATATGTTCCTGGTGGATTCGGAAGACGAAACTTCCAACCACAAACCGGTCAACCGCTACGGTCATTTGATGTCGTTCGAAGTCAAAGGCGGAGCCGCCAATGCGCGCAAGGTGTTTGACGCCTTCAACCGCATCTGGAGAGCGACTGACCTGGGCAGAATCAAATCCGTGGCCACCATTCCCGCCATCTCAACCCACTCCCAGCAAGGCGAGGAAGGACGTAAAGCCGCCGCTATTCCGATGAACCTGATACGCCTGAGCGTAGGTGCCGAGCATCCGGATGACATTATTAAGGATTTGGCGCAGGCTCTGGCGGTGCTCGACGGTAAGAAAGTTAAACAGACTTCACCCCAGTATTCGGCTGGTGGAGCATCTTCGGCGGTGTTGAGAAGGTAGTTTCAAATTAAGAATTAAAGTTACGAGTTACGGATTATAAGTTAAGATTCCTGTTTGCGCAAGAATGACAGTTGAAAGTAGCGTAGGATTCCAATCCTACAGCAACAACAGTTTTTTATTTGTGTAGCTTTGGAAAGTTACACTACAATGCAGGAATGACAAATTCTGAATCTTATCTGGAGAGATAGATGTTATACTATTCAACTAATTTAAAAGCAAAGAAAGTCACTTTCAGACAAGCTCTGCTGCAAGGTCTGGCAGAAGACAGGGGATTGTATATGCCCGAGTCCATTCCGACCTTTACATGGGCAGAAATCGAGGCTATGAAAGGGATGAGCTATCCTGAGATTGCCTTCACAGTGGGCAATAAATTCCTCTCTGATGAGATTCCTGCTGCTGAACTGAAGCGTCTGGTGGAAGATGCATACGACTATGAAGTCCCGCTTGAGAAAGTCAAAGGCAAACATTATCTGATGCGTCTGGACCAGGGTCCGACCGCGTCCTTCAAGGATTTTGCCGCCCGGCTGATGGGGCGTCTGATGCAATATTATCTGGCTTTGGAAAACCGTAAACTGCTCATCCTGACAGCGACCTCAGGCGACACGGGAAGCGCTATTGCCAATGCTTTCTACGGTCTGGACAAGATCAAAGTCGTAGTGCTTTTTCCGGAACAGGAAGTGACGCCGCGACAGAGAAAACAGATGACCACCCTGGGTAAAAACGTATCTGTGATTTCCATCGACGGCAAGTTTGACGACTGTCAGGCACTGGTCAAGCAAGCCTTTTCCGACCCTGAGCTGGCTTATCTCGGAATGTCTTCCGCCAATTCCATCAATATCGGCAGACTGATTCCGCAGACGATGTATTATTTTTATGCTTATGCCAAACTGGCTCAGGAAGCATCAGAAAAGGTCGTATTCAGTGTGCCCAGCGGTAATTTCGGTGATTTGATGGGCGGACTGATAGCCATGCGTATGGGACTTCCTGTGCACCGTTTTGTGGTTGCCACCAATGAGAATGACGAATTTCCACTGTATGTTAAAACAGGTACATACAAGGTCATATCGCCATCGCGAAATTGCATTTCCAGCGCTATGAATGTGGGGCATCCGAGCAATGTGGCAAGACTCATCACCCTGTATGGCGGCGAGATGGATGAGACCGGCAAAATCATCAAACAAGCTGATTTGGAGCGTATCCGCAGGGATATCTATGCCATCAGTATCACGGACCAGGAAACTGAGCAAACCATTCACGACACCTACATGGCAACCAAGACTTTACTGGAGCCGCACGGAGCCGTCGGATGGGCAGGACTTCAAAACTATCTGAAAGATTTCCCGGAGGAAGAAAACCGGCTCTGCATTTCATTGGAGACAGCTCATCCCGCCAAGTTCCCTGAAAAAATAACTGAGATTCTGAGCCTTGACCCGGTGTTGCCGCCTTCCTTACAGGGTCTGGATGACAAGGAAGAATATATTATACCTTTGCAGAATAACTATCCGGCGTTCCACAAATTTCTGAAGGAGAATTACTAAAGTTATGAAAAGCATCATTATACTCGGCGATGGAATGGCGGATTATCCGATTGAGAGCCTGGGAGGTAAAACTCCTTTACAGGCAGCGCATAAACCCCATATTGACAAACTTGCCAAGCAGGGGCGGTGTGGGATGTTCAAATCTGTTCCGGATGACATGCCACCCGGTTCTGAAGTGGCAAATCTGGCGGTTTTAGGCTATGATGTGCGCCAGGTTTATCAGGGCAGAGGTGTTCTGGAAGGCGCAGCTATGGGGGTTCAGATTGACCATGATGATTTGGCGATGCGTTGCAACCTGTTGTGTCTGGAAGACGGTAAAATCAAGAATCACTCGGCGGGACATATTTCCACCGAGGAAAGTCATATTCTGATTGAAGCCTTGAACGCAGCTTTTGCTGATGAGATGCAGAGGTTCTTTCCGGGGGTCAGTTACAGGCATCTGTTTGTGCTCAAAAACGGCAATCCCGAAGTCCATTTGACCCCGCCTCACGATGTGCCCGGAACACCCTGGAAAGATGTTCTGCCCAGGGCAATCA
>JAWOHU010000212.1:0-3352 GCA_046485025.1 Cloacimonadaceae bacterium (SeqCode)
CAGGCTTCAGGTCTTTATGCAGAATGTCCTGCTCATGCAGCGCTTGAAGTGCATAGGCTATTTTCACGATAATGTCATAGAAAAATTCGATTTGCGATTTCTTGAATCTGTAGTTCTTGAGTGATGAGCCTTCGTAGTATTCCGTCAGGGTGTATATATGGTCACCCACATGACCGAAATCCGCCACGTGAGCCAGATTCGGATGTTCTATCTTGGTGATGTGATGCATATCCTCCGCGGAGAATTTGCCATACAAATCTCTGGATGAGAGATATTGAAACAGCTTCAGAGTGTAGAGTTTACCGGTCCGCTTGTCACGCACCTTGTAAACATTGCTCCAAGCTCCCGAACCCAGACTCTCCAGAACTTCATATCTATGGTCTATTATCATATGCTTACCTGATTTCTCGCTTTGTGTTTCTTTTTCTCTGACCTCTTTCACTGTGTCAAGCTAAAACACATTTCTCATTTTTTATGAATATTTGTCTGCTCTTATCTCCCCTACATGGCTCCTGCTTAAAATTCTGCTAAAGCATTTAAATCATAGGGAGATACGTATAAAGCCTTATTGGACTCCAGTTCCTGCCACTTTTCAAACATTTTGATGTATTTTTGCAGCACTTCTGAACCATACACTTCCGGCATAAACGGAATCCTTGCATCCATTCCCACAGAAATCTGGAAACCCTTTTCACTGCTCATCACGGGGACCAATTCCACCTCGTTCTTGATATTGGCAAGTGTCTTTATCTTGGCAACAGCGTCCTGCATATCGCCAAGTTCATCCACCAGTCCGATTTGAATGGCTTCCTTCCCTGTCCAGATCTTGCCTTGCGCCACATTGTCAATCTCATTTACACTCTTATTCCTGCCCGCTGCCACTTTTTCAATGAAATCCTGATAACTTGTGGCTATCAGGCGTTCCATAATCTGCTTCTCGTCTTCTGTCCATTTTCTGATCAAGCTGCCGAAATCAGAGCGTCTGCCCTTTTTTACAGTTGACCAGTTCACGTGCAATTTCTTAAACATTTCCTCAGCCGTAAGTGTCAGTCCGATTACGCCGATAGAGCCAGTTAAGGTCGCTGGATTGGCATAAATATAATCAGCATTACAGGCTATGTAATATCCTCCGGAACCTGCCACACCGCTCATTGTCACCACTACAGGTTTCTTGTTTTCTGTTTTGGCAAGTTCAATTTCTTTATGGATAATGTCAGAAGCCTGAGCGGAACCACCTCCGCTGTCGATTCTTAGAATGATTCCTTTGTATTCCTTGCTTTTCCTGGCTTTTCTGATTAAATCAGTTGTTGTCTTGTGTGCTATGTTCTTTCCCGCTTGGCCTTTACCCATTACAATATTACCTTGGGCATAGATGACAGCGATTTTAGATTTTTTAGGATGAGACCAAGTGTATTTCATATAGTCAGGCAGAGTTTTGGCAATACTATTGAACTTGTAATCATTCTTCAATTTGTCTTTGAGCTCAGTCTCATAGACCAGCTCATCCACCAGCCCTGCTTTCAGAGCGTCATCAGCAATGTAGTAAGGACCATTATCAATAACATCTGTCACTGCTTGTGTCAGCTTATCACCCCGTCCTATTTCAACCATATTGCACATTTGGCTGTAGAGACTGGTCAGAATCCTTTCGTATTCTCTTCTTTCCTCTTCCGGCATGGTAGATTCACTCAACATATTACCTGCAGTCTTATAAGGATGGCTTCTGAAATTAATAACTTCAATGCCCAGCGCTTCCAGAGCATCTTTCAGATAGGGCGAGCTGATGGCAATGCCCTTCAAATCGACCGCGCCATGCGGATTCAAATAAATCTTATCCGCCACTGCCGCCGCAAACAGGTAATCCGCATTGCTCATATTATCATAGTAAAAAACGATCGGTCTCCCGGTTACCTTATAATCTTCGATTGCTGTTATCAATTCCTGTTTCAGAGCCAAAGAGGATGAAAAATTCTTATTGATGAAGACCAAACCTTCCACTTCAGGATCATTTTTGGACTTCTCTATGTTCCTGATTAGTGATTCGATGTCAGTCTGTTTATTGTCAAAAATGCTAAAAGGTCCGATTTTATACTGCGCTGCCTTATAGGTCACAACTTGTCTCCCCAACGGCAGGGAATACCATTGCTTCTTGTTCAGATTACCAAGAGGTAAAAAAGAATTGCTGGGCAGAAAAGCATAACTGTAACCTTTACTCTGTTCATCGATATTCTGACTTATCATTCCTAACTGCAATTTTCTTGCACTCAGACTGAAATTCAGTCCGAAATGATAATTCTCCAGATTATAACTGCCTCCCACTGTGATTCCGTTGATCAGCTCAGTCTGCAATCTGATGATGGGCTGCTTCAGTTCATAGTCGCCGTCAGTGTTCTTGGCATAATCAAAATCAGCGGAAATCTCCAGACGATGTTCATCCCAGTATTTTAATTGTGCAAAAGGTCGCCACCCAAAGCCCGCTTTATAACTGGGAACAGTTTTGTATTGGTTGTCCCAGGTAAATGCCAAAGAAGCAAAATTCACAGGTCGATACAACAAACCGGAGCGATAACTTCCTTTGGAGAATTTGTTATTTGTCCAATTATAGGAAGAGCCGGCATACAGATTGGGAATCAGATACGGTCCTGTCAGCTCTGACCCTGATGCCAGTGTATGAATGTTTGTCCCGTCTTTCTGTTTTTCATAAACATAAGACATTTTATCTGCATTGAATATCAGCCAGTAATGATCATCGAAATCTTCGTCTTCCCAACTGTGCAACCAGCCAAGACCGCTGCTGTTGCCAAATCCCAGTGCAGCAGGATTTACCAGAGGTGAGAGGACTCCGTCACTTGTTGCCACGGGTTGCTCCAGTTCCAAGCTGTAACCTGAATTCTGAGACAGTAAAGGTGTAATTAAAAGCGTTAGGGAAATCACAATAAGGACTTTCACCAGTTTCATATCTTCCTCCTATCGATACATTATTGTTTATGACTTATTGGCATATTTTTTACCATGATAGCAATAAAATATCATATCAGTTAATTGTAAAGAAACTTGTTAATGTTGGTCTTGTATTTAATCATTAGTTATTCAAAATATATGTCGTCCCGGCACAAGAACCTGCTATCAGGATTATGGATGCTCCAAATCAAAACTCTTGACAAATATCCAATAATCATAAAATAATGATAGAATAAGGATAACTTGATGCGAAGAAAATCTAAACATGCCGGCATTCCGATTGAGGATTGGGATAGTATTGACCTTCCCGAGTCTCAGAAGGAGCATTATGCCAAGATGGGTTACAAGCCTTACATGGCTAACGGCGGTAAGATAAAGTGGCTCAGTTTTG
>JAWOHU010000011.1:0-2659 GCA_046485025.1 Cloacimonadaceae bacterium (SeqCode)
TCCAGCTATAGAAGAATAAGCCTGCTACCAGGACAGCAAGAATCAGGAGATACATCAGCCAGCGTGTCGTTTTCATAGATTAGTCCAGAGCAGAACTCTGCAATTCAACATACTGACAGCTGATAATCCGGCAGACATTGTTCAATAGCTTGATGCCGGTTCTGGGATTGGTTTTGATGAAGGCGTTAAAATCCAGGTGGGAAACAGCCAATAAGACAGAATCTTTCGAAGCTGCAGCAACGCCTTTTCTGCGGGTTTCCGTATACAGGTCAATGACTCCCAGAAGCTGGTGCTTTTCCAGAATGATTGTTTTTGCATTTCTGTCTGAGCCTTCTTTAAGCTCAATGGCGCCATCCAAGATCAGGTAGATGACAGCTAAGGGAAACTCTTCCTGATAGATGAACTCGCCCTGTTTGAAGTTGCGGGTCTGGACTATCTGGGAAAACAGAAAGAGCTCAAGATTGGTAAAATCGCAGAGGAGGGGGAAGTTGCGCAAATAGTCATACTTGCTGTGTCCGTGCAGATGTGCATCCAGCAAGATTGTTAGCTTAGTCCAAAACATACTCACTCTCCCTTTGATAAGAGGTTATAATACAAGCTCTTCATTGGCCATTAATGATGAGCGGAACAAAAGTGCAACCGCCATGATTGGAATGAACAACTTTGCCATCTGATTTGGTTATTTTTAACAATGACTGATAGTGCTGAGCGCCGACCGGAATTACCAGAATGCCTGGGTCAGAAAGCTGACTTACAAGCTTATCAGGAACCTGGGAAGCAGCAGCGCTGACAATGATTTTGGAAAACTCCGTATAAGTGGGAAAAGCTTTCTGCCAGCCTTGAGAACCATCCCCAATTCTGTAATAGATGTTTTCATAACCGAGGCTCTTCAGAGTGTTGCGTGCTTTAAGTGACAAATTGTCCAGTCTTTCTATTGTGCAGACCTCTTTTACAATGGATGCCAGCAGAGCTGTCTGATATCCGCTGCCAGTGCCTACATCCAAAACAACGTCTTCACTGTTGAGTTCAAGATGTTCCAGCATAATTGCTATCATCAGAGGCTGGGAAATGGTCTGATTCATCTCAATGGGTAGGGGTTGATTTCTATAGGCGTATTCGGCATATTCAGGCAGGACGAATTTCTCGCGTGGAATGGATTCAAAGGCATTCAAGACAAGCTGGTCCTTGATTCCATACTGAATCAGTTCCTGAACAAGTCTCTTTCTCTGGTCTTCAAATCTCATAACAAAATATCAGAAGAGTGTCAGGGCCTGAGCCTGGTTTCATTTTCTTCAATCCATTCTAACAGAACAGGAAAGGCATCACCTTTGGTCATTTCAAAACCGAGCGGAGTAAGAGAAATATAATTCTCGGCAATGGCTTCAGCATCAGTGCCTTTCTGCTTATCCCAAACCGGCAGGTCGCCGCCTATGATATAGGAAAATCCCTTATCATCTTCCTCTATAAGTTTGATGAAATTATAATACTTGCGATGACCCGTAGTGGTTAATCTGATGCCTTTGACCTCATCAAACCTGATATTGGGGACATTGATATTCAGAACCTGATTTTTTTGCAGGATATCTGCCAAACCGCTTTTCAGCATGAGGACCATCCATTCGGCTGCGGTTTCAAATATCTGGTCTTTGTATGAATTAATGGAAATAGCAATCGCTTTGTAACCAAAAAAAGCAGCTTCCTTGGCGGCGGCGACAGTTCCTGAATAATGAATATCCTCACCCATATTCTGTCCGGCATTGATGCCCGAAATCACCAAATTCACAGGTTTATTAAGAAGCTTCTGGACAGCTATTACCATGCAATCTACGGGAGTTCCTTCAATTGCGTATTCCTGTTCAGCTATTTTCTCAGCTCTGACCGGTCTTCTCAGAGTGAGTGAATGAGAAGCTGCACTTCTTTCCTGCGCAGGAGCTACTATTGTAATGTCGTAACCGGCTTTACGTAAATGAGAGGCAAGAGTTCTGATACCCTTTGCCTGAATCCCGTCATCGTTGGTAAGCAATATATGCAAAGTAAGATTCCTCTATTAATTTATTTAGAACAATTCCAATAAGACTTGATGGTAAATAAAAATCAGAATAATCATTGCAGCCAACACTATCAAAAACCAGTTTCTGAGCATAGCCCTGAATACTTTTCTAACGGCTCTGTATTGTTTTTTCAGGGAAGTACGCAGATTCTTCAAGGGGGCTACCCTCTTTCTGTCATCATATCTGATTATTTCATAAACATGCTGATCAAAACTGAGCCACTTTATCTTACCGCCGTTAGCCATGTAAGGCTTGTAACCCATCTTGGCATAATGCTCCTTCTGAGACTCGGGAAGGTCATCCAGGTAGGAACCCATGGTCTGCGGCACCCAATCCGCGTTAGTCAGCTGCTTGAGGGCATCTGGATGGGTGTATTCAGCCACCGGGATCACATCTAAGAACTGTGCCTCATCCGCCAGGATCGTGACGGTCACCTGCTGGATCACAAGGCTCTTGCCCGGCGGCACAAAAACCCGCATCTGCGTGCGAATGCCCATAATCTCAGTGATAAATGTGGTGTATCCCAAGCCGACATGGCATTCATACCGGTCAAGGTGCTGCAGGGTCGGCACATACAGGGGTGAAAAGACCGCGTACGTTCCATCCCC
>JAWOHU010000273.1:0-5919 GCA_046485025.1 Cloacimonadaceae bacterium (SeqCode)
TTCAGGAAGGCGACGATGTCATAAGGATTGAGATTGTATTTGTCCAGCAGCAGAAAATAGATGTGGCAGAGCAGATTGAGCCGCTTAAGAGAAAAATCTTCCTTGCTTTCTTCATTGTCAAACAGACTGGAAACTTTCTCCCAGGGCATCGCCAACAGGGTATCGGGAGTCAGCTTTTGCTTTGCCAGAAACTTGTTCACAGCCTTCTGCTGAGCCAGCATCCGCTGGTCAGGAGTACTGAGAAAACGCTGCACGTCTTCAGGAATGATGCCCTGCAGATGACTCACATCCAGGTCTGTCCAGAAGACCAGAATCTGCTTCACCAGATGGATGTGAGTGTTATTACTTTCGGCGTGCACATGCTTGCGCAGAAAGTGAATGAGCCTGTCCTCGCGTTTGCTCATTTCATCAATTTCAGTGGAAAGATCTCTGATTTCTCCTTCTGCTCCGATTTCACTGAAAAAGACGGGAAACAGCCTCAGCAGATGTTTTATCTGTACATACAGTAGTTTGATATCAGCATTCAGAAAAGCGGAAATATCTTTCTGGAAGAGGTCTGTATCAGAGATAAAGACGCCCTTTTGAGTCAGATTGATGATGAGCGCGGACAGCAGGTCTTTACAGAGCGGGGGATTGATTTTGATCAGTTCGAGCCAGACCCTGATATTCTTGACGTGATTTTTATCAACGGAAAGTTCCCAGTCACGGTTGATTTTTATCTCGCCGGGAGGGACAAAACCGAGCTCGATAATTTTACTTACCACTCGCTTGCTGAGCACCTCATCATCAGGACTGATCAGCGCTTTGCCAATGGTATGCACACAGTCCAGCACGATGCCGCAATGGCTTTTATAAAACTCTGTCAAGGTCTCAAACAGCGATTCCAGCAGCACCAGGATTTCTTTACTGCTGAGCGATTCCTTCATACTGGAAAGCACTCTGTTCAAGTCCCAGAGCAGATGGTCGCTGAGTTCTTCCATAGTGGGCAAGCCCAGCAGGAAAAAGATATAGTGGATTTTTTCCTGAATGCTCTGAAAATCGACAATAGCGTCGCGCATCAGAGTGGCAATTTCATTAAAGGCAGGCACTTTGTTCAGCTCTGGCAGACTGGAAATCTGCTCCAGTTGTTTCAGACTTGCTTTGTAAAAAGCGTTGCCGATTTTTAACTTTAACTGCTTTGCATCAACAGTCAGTTCAGCTTTCTGACTGCTCAGCCAGGTTTCCACGGAACTGGTCTCCTGCCACATCAGCAGATTGTTTTTTAGCACTTGTTTGAGAAATTGGAAAGGCTCGTCTTTATCCTCCAGACGGATTGACAACTTCATTATGGCTTTGCGGAACAAGCCTGACACCGGATAATAGAGCTCCGGACGATTGGCATACCAATCTTTCAGAATGTCCAGACAGCGGTTCAGACAGGCATCCGGCGCTTCCTGAAAGCCGGAAAGGGCTCCCGTGAAATCCAGAAATTCCTGCAAAACTCTGTCCTGCTGCTTGAATTGCTTGGTTTTTGCTTCCAGGCTGACAAAGATATCCATTATGAGATTGAGAGCTTTGACGTTTTCCGGAAGCCTGACGTAGAGCCACAAATCTCCCAGCACGCTCTGACGCATCAGGTTCAACACTGCATCGAGATTGGCATAGGGGTGATACATCTCGTCCAGAAAATGCTTGGTGCGCTGTTGTATTCCGAAATAGTCCTGACTACAGGAAAGCAGCCACTGCCCCTCTTCCGGAATGATGATCTGCGGCACCCAGGTGACGGCAAGATTTTGCACCAGAGCTTTGGATTCAATCTTGTTCTGTTTTTCCTCAGACATTATGTTTTTGATTTAATTCAGTCAGCCTGAATCAACTCCCTTTGGTTTATTTTATTGACGCAGCACAACTATTTCAGTTTAAAAACAAGGGATATCTTGTCAAGTTTCAATTGGTCTGTTTGAGTGATGCAAACTTATTTCAGCTTCACACCCATGCACTGCAGCAGAGAAACTGCTTCCGGCAAACTGAACAGGGCATCTTTAATCTGATTGTTGAGAGGATTGATGAGGTAGCCCTGTGCCGTGGAAAAATCCGCTTTGTTCAGGTCTGTATTGTGAAAGGTCACCAGCCGGAAAGTGCTGCCTGCAAAGCTGCTACCGGCAAGCCGGGTGCCCATGAAATCGGTTTCGATGATTTCACACTGATGGAATGCGGTTTTCGGCAGAGGCAGATTGTTGAAATTGCAGCTGCGGATCAGGCATTCCGCAAATTCCAAAGCCAGTCCCAAACTGCTGACTTCCGTGAAGTTTATGCCCATCAGTTTGCAGCGCAGAAACTTCACCCCCTGCAGCTTGGCACCCTTGAAAGTGGTCAGGGACAGGTTGCAATCTTCAAATCTGCACTCATCCAGAATGCCGTTAAATCCGTAATCCGACAAATCACATCCCGAAAAAATGCACTGCGTAAAATCCCAGTCCGCCGTCAGAATGCTGTCCAGTTCGATTATCTTCTGCCTGTAAAGTTCTTGCTGCTCCGCCATTTTCTTCTCTTTCCCTCAGTTATTTTCATTTTCGATTTCACTTACAGCAAACAGTCTCGTCTGTCAAGTTTGTCATTCTTGCTTAAGATAAAAAAACGGGGATGAGTATCCCCGTTGAATATCTGTCCTGCAAATATCTTACTTTCTTAGTTTAAGGCAATGACTCGATAGAACTTTTTGGCGTAGGTGGTTGATGTTGACCAGGATGAACTGGTGACTGTGGCCACAGGCACAAAACCGCTGTATGGATTATCCGAGCCTTCCACTCTGTAACTGGTGGCATTATTGACATTGGGCCAATCCAGAAATATTGTGTTGTTGTTAATAAGAACGATGCTGACAAACAGCGGCGGCGCCAATGAGCCCAATGTGTAGCTGTAATTTATGTCATAAGCTCCGACTGCACCGTTATAGCCATTCACTTTGATATAGATTAAGCCGGGGTTTGTTATGTAATACTGCAGCAGGAAATTAGGATAGCCAGCGCCGTCGTCATTGAAACCAAACTGGGTAAGCGCAGAATTATATATGTATGCCCTGACATCTGTATTACCTGAAGAGTAGAAAGTATAAGTTCTTCCGCCATAAGCATAAAATACAAACCAGTCCTCATCAGTTCCGTCATGCAAGGTATGCGGCTGGCTCTGGAAGACTGTGGTGGGGATTAGAGTTGTAGATACCGAGTAAGTATTATCCGGCTCATAAGCGTCAGGGGTTGCGCCATAGTAATAGACAAAGCCATAAGGACCTGCATTACCTGTATAGGGAATTACCTTAAGTTTATAGTATCCATAGGTGGCAGGAGCAAATTCGAGCCGGTAGTTAAACCCGTCTCCGCTGTCGTCGTTAAAACCGAGTTGGGTGGTACCGTCATCGGCATAAAGGTAAATCTGGGTGTCGGTGGAGCCGGTGGAATAAAAGAAATACAACCGCCCCGGAATTCCCTCAAACCTATACCAATCCTGGTCATAGCCGTTGTGCAGAGTATGGTTTTGGGTTTGGGGAATAGTAGTGGTTGTAATATTGGTGGCAGTGGATGCTGAGTTATCGGGCTCGTAGCTGTCCGCATCAAACTCATAATAAAATATAAGCTGATAGGCAAAAGGGGCTGCAAACAGTGACCTTATCCTGAACCTGTAATAACCGTTTGACGGCGGCTCGAAATACATAAGAAAATCGCCGATTGTTAAGTCCTCATAGATTTGAGTGAGGGCGTCATTATACAGTGTGACGTCGGGATCATTATAGCTGGAAGTATAGAAAACATAACGTCTGCCTGTATAAGCGTAAAATCTGAACCAATCCTCGTCTTCTCCGTTATGCAAGGTATGTTCTCTGATCTGAGGGATGGAAGTGACTGATAAGTAATTACTAGTGGCAGAAGTGTTATCCGGTTCGTAGGCATCCGGTGGTGCAGTGGTGTGAAATCTCAGAATATAAAAACCGGTAGCCCCTCCATATCCGTGTATGCGCAGATAGTATGTTCCGGTAGTTGTGCAATTGAAGCTGATGCTGAAATTTAAACCCTCTCCGGCATCATCGTCGAAAGCAACGATAGTTGTTCCGTTTGCTGCATAAATGCGTCCATACGTATCAAGGGAACCTTCTGTGTAAAAGTGATATGTCGTACCGGCCTGAGCGTTAAATCGGAGCCAGTCGAGGTCTGAGCTGTTGTGAAGAGTGCGCAGTTGTTTAATATAAATGCCATTCGGACTGACAAATGTGGCCAGATCGCTTGTGCTGTCGTTTTCATAATCGTCTGCGGGGGTTCCGTTGGTATAGTGAAAATAATACTCGCCGGCAAATCCGGTGTTATTAACAAGCAATAAATAATGAGTGGAACTGGTTGGTGTGAATTCAAGGAAGAAGCCGCCGTAAAGACCGGAATTGTCGTCTTGGGCAATAACGCTGACTGTTAAGGCATCATGAAGATAGACACGCGGATTTGCCCAGCCATCGGGTTGGGTTGAAAAGAATACATACCGCACTCCCTGAACTCCATAAAAGCTATACCAGTCCTCGTCGGCAGCAACATGGAAAGTATGGTACTGGGATTGCAGCCCGGCGGTAATGCTCAGAGTGGTTGCCTCCCAAATAAAATCATCCGGCTCATAGATATCAGGAGGATCGCGATAATTCTCCGGCGGCTGGGTTACAGCTTGCCTGTCTTTTTTGATTGTGTTTTCCTCAGACGGGATTGGCAGTGGAGGAACCACTTCCGCTACATTTGATATCTGCAGGACTGAGGGGTCTTTCGGCTCACTCTTTTCCTGGGGCTGGAAATATCTGGCCGGATCTATGGAGATCGGTGTGTATTCAATGTCTTTTGGGGTGAGGGGAGTTTCTTCTGCTGCCAGTGTTGCGAACAGCAGCAGGCACATAACCAAAATAACTGCAAACTTATGCATAAGGATACTCCTTCAGGGCAAAGTTTTTTTAGTCAGAGATGGTGTGACCTCCGTCAAATTTTATCCTTGTCAGCCACCAATTTTTTGTCAAGTTTTTTCACTCAACAATCTCGCAAACCTGCTCCTGTCTGTCAAGTTCGTCATTCCTGATATCCTGCGTAACTGATGTGTAGATTTGGAAAGCTACACTACTTGATAGACAATCTGTTTTTGCTATGCAAATAAAAAAACGGGGATGAGTATCCCCGTTTACAGCAGATGACTACACTACAAAAAGACAGATGAATATCTGTCCTGCAAATATCTTACTTTCTTAGTTTAAGGCAATGACCCGGTAGAACTTTTTGGCGCTGCTCGCTGATGTTGACCAGGAGTTACTGGGGACTGTGGCCACAGGCACAAAACCGCTGTAAGGATTGTCAGAGCCTTCCACTCTGTAACTGGTGGCATTCAAAACAAGAGACCAATTCAGATATATCGTTAGTCCGGATTTATATATGTTCACAAACAGAGGCGGGGTTATTCCACTTAATATCTGTGAGTAGTTAAAATTATAGTGTCCTGTTAAACTGCCATAACTGACTACTTTTAGATAAAGCACCCCTGAAGTGTTGCGATTAATCTGCAGCAGAAAATTAGGATATCCAAAACCGTCATCGTTGCTGCCGAGAAGATTTAAACTTGTGTCATAAAGATATACCATCACATCCGTGTTTCCGGTTGAGTAGACTGTATAAGTTCTGCCCGCAACAGCGTAAAACGTAAACCAGTCCTCATCATTGCTTAAGTGTATGGTATGAGCCTGGACCTGGTTTTGAGTCAAAAATGTCAGGGGGGTGGCATAAGGGGAACTATTATCCGGCTCAAAGGCATCTGGTGGCCAGCCTCCGCTGTAATTAAACTGATATGCTCCTATACTACCGTCGTCAAAGCCACTGACTTTAAGTTTGTAATAATTATCATCCGGAGCGAGAAATTCAAGTCTGAAAT
>JAWOHU010000044.1:0-7574 GCA_046485025.1 Cloacimonadaceae bacterium (SeqCode)
CATCCCATCATGCCGGGAGTCCTGATTGTGGAAGGCATGGCGCAGACCGGCGGCATCATGCTTCTGAACCAACTGGAAGACCCCACCAAGTATGTCGCTTATTTTGCTGCCATAGACGGCGTGAAATTCCGCAAACCCGTTCTGCCCGGTGATACTCTGCGTTTCGAACTGACCGCCATCTCGCTCAAGAAATCCGTCGCCAAGATGCATGGCGAAGCCTATGTGGGCTCGGAAAAAGTCTGTGAAGGCGACTTCCTGGCACGCATTATGGAGAAATGATCATGACTTTCATACATCCAACCGCGATTATTGCCCCTCAGGCCACCATCGGCGAGGACTGTTACATCGGGCCTTTCTGCATCATCGGACCCAATGTAAAACTCGGCGACAGGAACCATCTCTTTTCCAATGTCATAATCGGCAAAAACACAACTCTGGGCACCGACAATAAAATCTCTTCCTATGCCGTTCTGGGCACCGATCCGCAGGATTTGAAGTTTGGCGGAGAGGAGACCCACCTCATCATTGGAAGTCACAATACAATCCGCGAATTCGTGACTGTGAACCGCTCCAACCAGACAGAGGAAGCCACCGTAGTCGGCGACCACAACCTGATCATGGAATATGCCCATATCGCGCACAACTGCCAGATCGGCAGCCACATTATTATTGCCAACGCCGTCAATATGGCAGGACATGTTCACATCGCCGACTGGGTCACCATCGGCGGCATCGTCGGCATCCATCAGTTCGTGCATATCGGAACCCAGGCCTTTGTAGGCGGAATGTCTGCCCTCAAAAAAGACATCGCTCCCTACACCCGCGGACAGGGCAACCCCTATGAAACTGTTGGACTTAACAGTGTCGGACTCATGCGCAAGGGCTTTTCCACTGAGACCATAGCCGGCATTAAAAAGATTTACAAACTGTTTTATGAGAGCAAATTAAATACGACTCAAGCCCTGCAGGCAGCCGCTGAACTGGGAGAACTAACTCCCGAGCAGCTAGTGTTTGTGGACTTTGTCAGAAACTGTGACCGAGGTCTTTCCACGTAAAACAGCTGTTTTTTTTTCAGAATTGACTGAAATCAGTCTCCCATCTCCAGCACATACAACATAACATATTGTTAAACAACATATTACGCAGAGACAACCGCTTCCATGCCCTTATATATGGGTGAAATACGGGTGAAATTCAGGTTATCAAGCAAGGGAGATGTAGGGTGGTTAGAGATTATTTGTCGGCAGGCAGAGGAAGATGTGGATGGCAGCTTCTCATTCTGCGCAAGGCTTTGGCTTTGGTCTGGCGGATTTTTTCATAGGGAAAATTAAGCAGGGCAGCAATTTCCTGAAGGGATTTGGATTGCTCGAAGCTGAGCCTGAGGACCTGTTGTTCAAGAGCAGGCATAGAGGGTGGCAGATTTAGTTTTTGAGAGCTTTTAGCGTAAGGTTGCTGAGGTGGTTCAGATTTTGATATTTCAGCAAATTCATAGTGCTTAAAAGTGTGTTTTGATTCAAGGTCGAGGGCACGCAGGATGTATTTCTTAATCCAGAACGAGGCATAGGTGGCAAAGCTGGAATTCTGCTCGCTGTCATATCTTTTAAAGGCTTCCAGCAGACCCAGATTGCCTTCCTGTTCAAGGTCCTCACGGCTGAGTCCGTAGCGGCTGTATTTTGTAGCGTAGAAAGAGACCAGAGACTTATATTCTGTAACTATACTTTCAGGCGAAAGGGCTGAAGCATCAGAGGTCATTGCTTATCTGACAAAAGAGGAAAGAGCATTATGAAGCAAGTGCCTTTTCCAGTCTCGCTTTGAACTTTGATAGAGCCATGGTGCAGCATCACGGCATGTTTGACAATGGCAAGTCCCAGTCCGGTTCCGCTTTGTGCACGGTTGCGGGAAGGGTCTGCCACATAGAAACGCTCAAAAATTCTGCCCAGGTGCTCAGGTTCGATGCCGCGTCCGGTGTCACAAACTTCAATTTTAAAGAAACTGTCTTCCTGCGCGATTCTGATGGTGATGCCGCCCTGTTCGGTATAGCGCAAAGCGTTGTCTATCAGGTTGATGAATATCTGCTCCAGCTTGAAAGGGTCGGCTGTCAGTTTGTGCAGATAGTCAGAATACTCCAGGTTCAGATAGAGCTTGCGTTCTTCCAAAGTGTGATGGTAGAGGGCTTTGATGTTTGAGAAAAAAGTGAGCAGGTTGAGGGGCTGCAGATTGAGCTCAGGCATGCGTTCCAAGCTTGCCAATGTCTGTAAATCGCTAACCAGGCTGATGAGACGCTCAGTGTGATTCTGGATGATTTTCAGATAACGCCGGCTGTCTTCCTCCGGATTCTCGGAAAGCGCTTCTGAAAAGCCCTTAATGGCAGTCAGGGGCGTCCTGAGTTCATGTGCCAGGTTAATCATAAAGTCTTTTTTCATCTGCTCGGTTTGTTTGAGCAGGTCAATATTCTGCAGGATGAAGACATGCGTGTCGGTTTTAGCATTGAAGATGCCCTTGCAGAGATAGGCACTGCCTCCCAGTTCAATTTCCCTGACAGCGGTTGTGTCTGACACGATGCTTGTTTTTACATAATCCAGTAGAGCAGGCTCGTGAATCACTTCCCAATAACGTTGTCCGCTGCCTCTTTTGTAAGAGGTAAACAGGAGATCAAAACCGCGGCTGGTCCAGAGCAGAATGCTTTCCTTGGTCTGGATCCAGAGGGCTTCGCTCAGGTTGCCGAGGATGAATTTGAGGTCCTCCCGGTCAGCAGTGAAATCATTGAACAGATGCGCTACGTTCTCGATCAAATCATTGATGGCAAGTCCCAGCGGCTCTATCTCCCAGTCCATCTTGGCTTTATACCTGCCGCTGAAATCTCCCCGGCTGGCATTGGTCAGGACAGTAGTCATATCCTTAATCGATTTATCAATGCGGGTGACAATCAGCAGAGTGAAAATAAAAGCTAAAACCAATGGCACAAAGGAGAGATACACATGCCCGGAAAGCGTGACCAGAATTACGCTGAGGCAGACAATCAGGAAGTAGATGATGAGGGTCAGAAAGAGATTGTTGTTAATCATCAGATTCAGAACTTTCCTTTGCATCAATTTCTGCATTCGGCTCGAATTTATAACCGACGCCGCGGATGTTTCTTATGTAGCTGCCATAGCTGCCGAGCTTCTGCCTGAGATGTTTGACGTGGACATCGACAGTGCGGTCGATGACGATTTTGTCATTGCCCCAGAGGAAATCCAGGATCTGCTGACGGTTGTAAACCCAACCGGGACGCTTGGTCAGAAGCTGCAGGAGTTTGAATTCGGTGAGGGTGAGGTCAGCTTTTTGGTCATGGACATAAACTTCAAACTTGTTGAAATCGATGGTTAAGCCTTCCTCAATTTTGAGGACTTTATTGAAGGTTTCCCACTGCGCGCGGCGCAGGACTGCTTTGATGCGCGCCACCAGTTCCTGGGGTGAAAAGGGTTTGGTCACATAATCATCAGCGCCGTAATCCAGACCCTGAAGCTTGTCTTCCATTCCGGCTTTGGCAGTCAGCATCACAATCGGCATTTTGCGGAATTTATCATGACTGCGCAACGCTTTACAGACTTCCATGCCATCGGCGTCAGGCAGCATCAGATCAAGCACCAGCAGATCCGGAACCCGGCGTGACATGGCATTGACCATGGGCTCTGCGCGTTCAAACATTTCAGTCAGAAAGCCTGCCCTGGTCAGGTTCAGGTGCACCAGTTCCAGGATATCGGGTTCGTCATCAACAATATAAACAAGGTAACTCATAATAAACACAATATTCGTCTATCTGACTATCTGACAAGAAAAAAAGACGGATTTTCAGTTAAATATTCTTAACAATAGTGTCAAGCCTTTATCAGAAAGAGCTGAAGCTGCTTTTCATTTGTGAGTAAGAAGTTAACACAATCTTAACAATAGATTTATCAAATCTTAACAATCAAAGCGTATAAACAAAGCAGAAATAAATCCAAAGGAGAACAAAATGGCATTAAAAATCAATGCTAAATGGTTAATGGCAATAATGCTCATCACACCTATTCTGGTCAGCGCTCTACCCACTAAGGTCAGTGGCGAGATGTGGGGACGCTGGACCAATGAACAAATCAAAGCCGCAGATGGCAATGACAAGATTTCCAAGAATTATTTCTCGCTGGAAAGAGGTTACTTTGGTCTTGAGACCACTTTTACGGAAAACACCAAAGCACGTTTTACAGTTGATATGTATTCTTCTGATGCAGTTGCAGACGGAGCAGGATTGAAACTAAAATATGCCTATGTTGATTTTGCCAGATTGGTTCCTGTTCCTGAATTGAAACTCTCTGCAGGTCTGCAGAAAGTCTATTTCGGAACTCTTTATGACTGGAATTACACTGTCATCGGCAAAGCCCCGACGGATGAATACAAGGTTGCCAATTCAGCCGACTACGGCGTTACTCTGAATGGCTACATCCCCGGCGGCTGGGGCGAATACGCTGTCGGTGTCTATAATGGGGAAGGTTACAAGAAAGTAGGTTCCGCTCTTTCCGACAACACCGATTTTGCTTATCTTGCCAATCTCAGGGTCACGCCTGTCAGCGGTGTCACAGTCGGCGGCTCTGTCATGACCAACAGTGTGAAAAGAGAAAAAGCTCTGGCAGACGATGCACCGGTTGCAGCTTATGAAGAGCAGATGCTGATGGATGGTGTCATCCGCCTGAACTACAGCTTTGTAGATGTCTGGGGTGAATACATTTCCAAGCAGCGCAGTTTCCCCAATGATGACACCAAAGATTACACAGCCAACGGCTTTATGATTATGCCCATCATTTCCCTTCAGCAGTTCCTGGACAAGGATTTTCAGTTGTTGTTCAGATATGACAATTGGGACGAGACAGATAATCCTTCCACATCATCTTTCTATAAAGTCAATGCCACCACTATCGGCGCTAATTACAACTTTCTGCATAACGCTTCCAACGTTCCAGCCATGCAGCTGCAGCTGAATTACACCATGAAGAGATACAATGAAGACGATTCTGCGCCTGCTTATGCAGACGGAGCCAAAGACAGCAGCCAACTGATGCTTCAGCTCAAGTGGCGCTTTTCCAGCACAATTTCCAACTAAACAACAGGAGTAAAATAATGAAGAGAATAAGTTACATCATCATAATCAGTTTATTGCTGATAGCTGTAAGTCCCCTTATGGCAGCGAAAAAGAAACAAATCACCATTACCGGATCGACCACGGTTCTGCCCATTGCCCAGGCGGCAGCAGAAGCTTTTATGGATCAGAACGATGTCAATATCTCGGTCCGTGGCGGCGGTTCAGGAGTTGGAGTGGCAGCGCTCATCAATAAGACAGCCACGATTGCCAATTCCTCACGTCCTATGAAAGCCAAAGAAATCACTCAAGCCAAATCAGCAGGCGTTAATCCCATTTCTTATGCCGTAGCCAATGACGGCATCACGATTGTGGTGCATAATAACAATGGCACCAAAGACCTTTCCATCAAGCAAATCAAAGACATCTACACCGGCAAGGTGACGAACTGGAATCAGGTGGGCGGTCCCAATCTGCCGATAGTAATTATTTCCCGTGATGTGGCTTCCGGCACCTTTGAAGTTTTTAATGAAAAAGTTCTCGCCGGTTCCAAAGTTATTGATTCCGCCATGATGCTGGCATCCAATAATGCAGTGGCAACCACTGTCGGTGACACTCCTGGAGCCATTGGCTACATTGGACTTGGCTATGTGACAGACAAAAATAAAATCGTTACTGTAGAGGGCGTGACACCATCGGTAAAAACCATTAAGAGCGGCGAATACAAAATCTCCCGCAAACTGTATATGATAACCAATGGCAAAGTCACCGGCGACGCAGCCAGGTTCCTGAACTTCATCTATTCAGCAGAAGGTCAGAAGATTGTGGAAGAGCAGGGATTCATCTCTGTTAAATAAAAAGTCGAGTAAGCATCTCATCGTGCTCTCCGGAACTCTCTGTATCAGGCGGGATTTGCCAGTATGGCGTCCCGCCTCCGGTTTGAGAATTGGTTTAAAGGGTTGTAAAGAATGAAAACGTTTAAGGAAAAGATATTCAGATTGCTGACCTACACGTCAGCGCTATTTGTGATTGTGTTCCTGTTCGGCATCATCTATAGCTTATTTCGGGAAGGCTTGCCGATTTTTAGTATCGTTACGGTCAAAGATTTTGTGTTTGGCACAGCCTGGTATCCGACTATGGAAGTTCCGGAATTCGGTATTTGGACATTGATTATCGGATCTTTGTATGTGACATTGGGAGCGTTGTTGATAGCTGTTCCCTTCGGACTGGGTTCAGCGATTTATATTGCTGAGGTGGCAAGTCCATCTATGAGAGAGATAGCCAAACCTATTATAGAACTGCTGGCAGCCATCCCTTCCGTGATTTATGGTTTGTTCGGAATGGCTTTTCTGGCTCCGGCTGTGAGGCAATGGTTTGGCTTGCAGACAGGGCTGAACGTGTTTACGTCTTCCATAATACTGGGCATAATGGTTGTTCCTATCATCGCAAGTATGTCAGAAGATGCCCTCAGCACAGTTCCTAAATCCCTGAGAGAATCTTCTCTGGCGCTGGGAGCTAACAAATGGGAAACCATCTGCCGGGTAGTTGTTCCGGCAGCAAGAAGGGGCATCATCGGAAGCGTTCTGTTGGGCTTTGGCAGAGCGATTGGCGAGACGATGGTGGTCTTGATGGTGGCAGGAGGGTCTGCCAAAATACCCAATAGCATCTTTGCTCCAGCCCGCCCGATGACTTCTGCCATCGCAGCAGAAATGGGCGAGACGGTAATCGGGGATTTGCATTATCAGTCTCTGTTTGCCATTGCCATAGTATTGTTTCTGATAACCTTTGGTACAAATTTAATCACGGAACTGGTCTTCCTCAAAAGGAGCGCTAAATGAATGCAAGAAACATTAAGCAGTTCATAGGATTGTATCTGCTGCGCTTTAGTCTGTTGGTAACAACCCTGTTTCTGATTGCTTTTATATTCAGGATTTTTTCTAAGGGACTGAGCGTTATCAGTTGGTCTTTTTTGACCCAGCCGCCCCGCAATTCAATGACAGAGGGAGGCATCTATCCTGCTTTGGTAGGGACTTTCTGGCTGACTGTGCTGTCGATTGGGATGGCTTTTCCGTTGGGCATTATGACTGCTATCTGGCTTACCTGTTATGGCAAACCGTTCTGGCTGGTCCGCATCATCAGGATTAGTATAAACACTCTGGCAGGCGTTCCTTCCATCATCTACGGCCTCTTTGGAATGGCTGTGTTTGTCAATCTGCTGAAGTTTGACGTCTCTCTGCTGGCAGGTTCGCTGACTTTGGCGGTTCTGGCTTTGCCAATGATTATCAATACAGCTGAAGAAGCGCTGAAATCTGTTCCCAAAGATTTTCGTGATGCTTCACTGGCTTTGGGGGCAACGCAGCGTCAGACCATAATGCGTGTCCTGATTCCGACTGCTTTGCCGAACATTTTGACAGGCGGGATCATCAGTATCGGTAGAGTGGCAGGCGAGACCGCTCCCATAATGTTTACAGCGGCGACG